>NZ_KV804467.1:52255-90134 GCF_001811315.1 Bacteroides sp. HMSC067B03
CATGTATTCTTGACTGAAAAATGATTTAGTACTTACTGAAAGAACAGGTTAAGCGAAATTGTAGCTATGGTCAAGTTAATCAAATGGATAGGTGTTTCAGAAAGTTTCAAGCGCTTGAAACACTTTGTTTCACCGTATGAAACACTTTGTTTCATTACTTGGAACACATTGTTTCAAGGCATGAAACAAAGTGTTTCAACGGTTGGAACTGATCTTGGAACTATTCTTCATTCATCATTTCAATAGTTCTTCATTCAAACTGGCGTTCAGTCGAAAAAATGGAAGATTAAGGCGTTAAATAAACGGCAAAAAAGATAAAACATAAAAAAAAGATTTATCTTTGCAAATGTAATGGTTCCTGAAAAGATTATTTCGTTCAGGATGAAAAGGGAATCCGGTGAGAATCCGGAACAGTACCCGCTGCTGTAAGTCCCCCTTAATGATTATCGTATTTTTGCCACTGGTGTAGACACTGGGAAGGCGCGATAATTGGGACGAGTCAGAAGACCTGCCATAACTAGGATAGATTTACACCTGCGGGATTGAGATCAGGTTGTGGTCAGATACGAAGTCATTCATATTTGGTACCTCATATAGCCCCGTTTGTGTAACTCTTACACAAACGGGATTTTTTTTTGTGAGAGTTAACATATTATTCATTTAAATGAATGAGTTATGAAAAAGAATTTGAATTTCTTGATGGGTGCTGTCTTATTGATGGCAACAGTGTTGTTTGCCAGTTGTAATGCAGAAGATGATTTTCTCGTATCCCCGGTGGATTCTACAGGTGCTGTAACACGTTCGGTTACTACCGATCCGTATGTTATTGATTTTGCTAATGTACCCGCAGCTTATACCGCTTCGGATAAATACGGTGCTAATCTTTATACCGGAGGTGCGGGGCAAATCACTGAAGGCTACAAGGTACAATTAGGCAACAGTGGAACGTATGTACAGTTTCCTGTTAATTATCTCGAACAAGAATGGGGAGAAGAACCCCGCCCGTGGCAATATGACTATTGGAATGGCGGCTTGGCTGTTTCGGATTATACGGATATTACTGACGGTACCTATTTGAATCAGTGTAGCGTATATAACGGAGGAATAGCTGGTGTAGATAATGATAAGTTCGTTGTAGCCTACGGATATAGCGATTTTTACAATGATCCGCTTTCTACCTATGACAAATGCGCAAAGATCTATCTGACAGATGCTACCGGCTATACAGTTGTGGAAGAAGGAACACCGGTTGAGGGAACAGTAAAAACAGGAACTTTCAACAGTGTATATGTCTGCAATACGACTTATTCGCAAATTGTCATGCGGGATGGTAATTCATTTACGACTGGTGGCAAATCACTCGAAGAGCAGGAAGGTTGGTTCAAGGTTGAATTCATCGGCTTCGCATCGTCCGATACTTCTGTGGCTCCTACGGGTAAAGTCACTTATTATCTTGCCAATTTCGATAAGAGTAAAGAAGAAGAGTCAGGCTTACACGGCGAAATTCGGACCGGCTGGAATCAGGTTGACCTGACAGATCTCGGAACGGGTGTTCATATGGTTGTCGTTAATTTTGTCGGTAGTGACAAGAGTGATTACGGATTGAACACACCGGCATACTGTGCGTTAGATAACCTTTCCATTTCATTGTAATTTTGAAATCTTTAAATAAAATCAGTTGTGAGAAAGTATTTATTGCTCCCTCTATTATTAGCGCTTGTCATTTCTTGTAATAAAGACGATGTTATAACGCAGGAAAATGAAAATCCTCTTATTGAGCTCGACAGCGAAACGGGTGTTTACGTTGTTAAGGTGGGAAAAGAAGTCAAGGTAAATCCTACTTATTCAAATGTTGACTTTGCGGTTTATTCATGGAAGTATAACGGTCGGATTATTTCGGATAGCCCTTCATTGACTTATACTTTCAATCAATCTGGTTCATATTATGTGACTATCCGGGTGGATACCCCCAAAGGTAGTTCCGAAGAAGAAATCCGTATGGAAGTGAATGAACTCGCTCCGCCGGTTATCTCATTAGTTGTTCCGACCGGTGGGCTGAATGTGCTTGCCGGCCGCGAACACAAAATAACACCGGACATTCAGAATGCGGAAGGAGCGATATTCCGGTGGACTCTGAACGGGAAAGAAGTAGGTACAACTGCCGAATATACTTTCAACGAGCAGGAGTTAGGCTCCTATAAACTAGTACTTTATGCGAAAAATGAAGATGGCGATACTTCGAAAGAAGTAGTGGTCAATGTAGTAGACAAATTATCGGCTGATGCAACCATTGTTGCTCCGTCATTTTATACAGAAAACCTCGTAAAAACAGTTGCTTTGGGGCGTACTCTTTATCTCCGACCGTATGTTAACATATCGTCTGTCGCCAATTATCAATGGAGTCTGGATGGAGAACCTATCAGTGGAGCCAATTCACTGATGTATGCATATACACCCGAAGCGAAGGGAGAACATACGCTGACCTTTGCTCTTTCTTACGGAAACAGTGCTGCTCAGAAACGGATCACACGCAACATTAGCGTGACAGGTACGGATAAAATATCGTTGGATATTCCGGTTGCATGCATTGATGCATCCGAAAAGCGTCCTTACACGGAAGGTTGTTCGTTGAATAGTAATAAGGTATATGAATTTATACCGGCACCCGGACAATTCGTGAATGAGACGAATACAGCCGGATATACCGGGACGGAATCTACACAGGAGGCAGCTATCGCCTATGCGGAAAATAGACTGGCAACCACTTCCTATGTTTCACTCGGTGGCTGGGGAGGTTATATTGTCGTAGGTTTCGACCATAGCATCGAAAATAAGGGCGGCTATGACTTTTCTATCATAGGCAACGCATTTGAAGGATCGTCCGAGCCGGGTATCGTATGGGTGATGCAGGATGTAAACGGAAACCAACTGCCTGATGACGAATGGTACGAACTGAAAGGTTCTGAATATGGAAAGAACGGTACTATTCAGGATTATGCAGTGACTTATTATCGTCCCGGTGGTGCAAAAATGGCAACTCAGTGGGCTGATAACCAGGGAAATGTAGGAGAGGTAGATTACCTCGGGGGATATCATCCTCAGGCTTACTATTATCCGCTCTGGATTAAGGAAGATTCTTATACATTGTATGGAACGCGGTTAAAATCTAAAACCGTAGAGTCTCGACCGGGATTCTGGGAAAATCGGTCGTTCGAATGGGGATATGCTGACAATGTAGGCGATGATATGCCTTCGAAAGACAATCCCAATGCCTCGTCTATCAGTAATTATTTCAAGATATCGGATGCTGTAAATTTGGATGGATCATCGGCGAATCTTACGCATATTGATTTCATCAAAGTGCAGACCGGCGTCAATGCTAAAGCGGGATGGCTGGGTGAGAACTCAACAGAAGTTTACGGATTTACAGATGAAAATAATAAGAAATAGAAATGAAACAATTATTCAAGATATTGATGATGGCGGTTTTTGCTACGGCATTTATCGCTTGTAACGACGATGACGGCGTCTCTTTTGTCGGCAAAGATAATTATATCGTCGCATTTTCACTTACAGTAGACGGGGTGACATACGATGCTTCTATTACCGAAGGTAAAATCAAGGTAAGCATACCTTATAATGTATCTCTCGAAAATGCGAAAGCATCGTATACGTTGAGTGAGAATGCCCGAATCAACCCCGATCCGGCAGAAATCACCGCATGGGACGAAGAATGGCAGTTTATAGCTACGGCGGATAACAAAGAAAGCCGTGTTTATCATTATACCTATGAGTATAGCGATATTTCCAAGAGCGGAAATGTCGTGTTAGAGACACAGGCTGACGTTGATAAATTCAAAGCCACACAGATCAATAGCATCGACGGTAACCTGACAATTGGTACGGATAACGGTGACGGTATTGAAAATCTTGATGGGCTCTCCAACCTGGAGAGTGTAACCAACTCTATCATTATCAAATCATCTTATAAGGGACAAAATTTGGAAGGATTAGCCTCGCTCAAACATGCAGGCAGTATAAAGCTCGGTACTCTTTATAAAATGTCGGACAATGAAACGCTTGAGGATATTGCATTACCGGCATTGGAGGAAATTACCGGTGACTTGATTTTGCGTAATGCCCTGGTTAAAAATATCAATCTGCCATTATTGGCATCAGTCGGAGAAACATTTAATATCACGACAGATAACCTTACCTCTGTCAATGTCAATATGCTCTCCTTCATAGGTGATGATCTTACGCTAATCGGTTCGACTACTGCTACGGAAAGTTCCGATATCGAATCAATCGTTTTCCCCCAGCTCAAAAAAGTGGGTGGAAACATGACAATACAGTACCAGAAAAGCATGACATCTATTTATTATCCTGTGTTGGAGGAAATCGATGGAATGACAACTCTTGATCAATGTTCTCAGATGCCGGGGCTTGTATTTCCGGAATTGGTTCGTTCCGGTGGTTTCACATTTACTCAATGCTCGGCTTTGTCGGATATTCAGGCTCCTGAAATGCTAAAGAGCGGGGAAATCTATATCCGAAATTGCAGCAACGTTAACAACATTGATTTTTCAAAAATGACAGAAGTCGATGGAGATTTATATTTAAACAGTGGAACAATAAAAGATCTGACAGGCTTTGCTGCTTTAGAGACAGTCAATGGAGTGTTTACTTTGACGGGGGTGAAGAACGTCTCCGATTTTTCTTGCCTTTCTCATCTGAAAAATGTAAAAGGATTAAGCTTAGGGGGTGTCGGGATTACGGAACTTGATCTAAGAGGAATTGACTTTAATGGAGGAGAACTTCGGCTCACATGTGAAAAATTAGCCACTGTGAAAGCGGACGATACATTCAATGGTAGCATTTATATTAGACCGGATAATACCTCGCGAATTACTTCTTTTACTTTTGAGGGCTTTTCTGTAATCAATGGTAATTTCGAATCGGGGAATTTTAATTATGTCACAGCATTCACATTGCCGATGAAAATCATAAAAGGAGATGCGATTATTGCAATTAGTGGGGTGACAGCTGCTCCAGTTAAAGACATTGATATCCCAAATTTGACAGAAGTCGGGGGGAGTCTTGCTATTCAGCAAATACCTAAGGCGGCTGCCAAGTGTTCTTTTGGTAGTCTTATGAAGGTTGGCAAGTCTCTGAATATGAAGGTCACGTCTTTAAGATGTGGTGTAGAAATGCCTAAGTTGCAATCTATCGGGGAAGCCTTCACTTCAGAAGAAAATAAGGTGTCGACATGGCAGATTAGTGATGAGGAAGAATTTAACTATCCGGAACTGACTATTATCAATGGTAGCTTGACTATTAATACTGGTGCGAAAACTGATTTTAAGATAGAAAAATTTTCGTTTCCTAAGTTGAGGGCGATTGAGGGTGGACTGACAATATCACCGACGCGAATTACAGATGCGTATCGAAATGAGGCGCTCACCACACTTGAATTCCCATCATTGGAAAGCGTCGAAAGCATCAAAATAGTAAATCAGAATGCCTTAAAGAATTTTAGTACGTTTGCGCCGTTATTTACCAAAAATATTCTTACGGAGACTTCGCAATGGAGCGTGTCTACATGTGGCTATAACCCTACTTATGCAGATATGAAAGCGGGGAAGTATGAAGAACCATAATAGTCGCTGATCGAAAAGAGAATGGAGTGCCCGATTATAAACGGACACTCTTTCTTGCGTTTAATGGTATCCTCATCAAGTCCGTAGCGCGATTGTAGTAACAAATGAATTTATATATTATAGGAGGTAACAATGAATCGAATTTCAAAATTGCTCGTTTTTCTTGTTTTGATAGCCTTTACCGGTTGCATGGAATGGGATTACGGTAAAATGGAAGACTTCTCCGCAACAGGGGAAGGGCTTTTTATTACAAACGAAGGTAATTTCCAGTATGGGAATGCTACTTTATCCTATTATGACCCGGAAACGAAAACTGTGGAGAATGAGATTTTCTACCGGGCTAATGCCATGAAGCTGGGTGATGTAGCCCAATCGATGACAATCCGCAACGGCGTTGGCTGGGTGGTGGTCAATAATTCTCACGTCATTTACGCTATCAATATTAATACATTTAAAGAGGTAGGACGTATAACGGGGCTGACTTCTCCACGTTATATCCATTTCCTCTCGGACGAGAAAGCCTATGTCACGCAGATATGGGATAACCGCATTTTTATAGTCAATCCCAAGACTTATCAGATTACCGGATATATTGATTGTCCCGACATGACTACAGAGTCCGGATCGACGGAGCAAATGGTGCAATATGGTAAGTACGTGTTTGTGAATTGCTGGTCGTATCAGAACCGTATCCTGAAGATAGATACAGAAACGGATAAGGTGGTGGATCAACTGACTGTGGGGATACAACCTACATCATTGGTACTGGACAAAAATAATAAGATGTGGACAATAACCGATGGGGGCTATGAAGGCAGCCCGTATGGCTATGAAGCTCCGTCGCTTTATCGGATCGATGCCGAGACGTTCCAGGTTGAGAAACAGTTTAAATTTAAACTTGGCGACTGGCCTTCCGAAGTGCAACTGAACCGGGAAGGTGATATGCTTTATTGGATCAATAAAGATATATGGCAGATGTCTGTCGATGCTGACCGTGTCCCCGTGCGTCCATTTCTTAAGTATAGTAATACGATATATTATGGGTTGACGGTCGATCCGAAAAATGGTGACGTATATGTGGCAGATGCCATTGATTATCAGCAAGACGGCATTGTATATCGTTATACGAAGGAAGGAAAATTAATAGACCAATTCTATGTAGGGATTATTCCCGGAGCATTTTGTTGGAAATAACCAAAAGGGAAATATATGGGAAAAAAGACGAAATGGATCATTTTTACTATAGCTGTCATGTGGGGCATGCCTATTGTTCTCCGGTCACAGCAAACGGAAAATAAGCAAAACTGGGCGGAAAGAGGAATACGGCTTCGTGAAGTTGAAATCAAGGCCAAGCGCCCAATGAAAGATATCGGCGTGCAGAAAACAGTGTTTGACTCACTTGTCCTGAAAGAAAATATAGCTTTGTCGATGGCTGATGTGCTCACATTCAACTCTTCTATCTTTGTGAAGAATTACGGACGCGCTACGCTCTCGACTGTTTCTTTTCGTGGAACATCGGCTTCACATACGCAGGTGACATGGAATGGAATGAGAATAAATAGCCCGATGCTGGGTATGACCGACTTTTCTACAATTCCATCTTACTTCATAGACGATGCTTCTCTGTTGCATGGCACTTCATCTGTCAATATGGTGGGCGGTGGTTTAGGTGGTTTGGTACAACTTTCTACTATACCTGCCGATCAACAAGGATTTGGTATGCAATATGTTCAGGGAGTTGGTTCCTATCGGACGTTTGACGAGTTTCTACGTCTGACGTATGGAGACAAGCATTGGCAGGTATCGACCCGTGCGGTCTATCAGTCTTCACCTAATGATTTTAAGTTCCGCAACCGCGATAAGAAAGAGAATATCTATGATGATAATTATACGATTATTTCACAATATTATCCGGTCGAACGTAATAATAATGCGTCATTTAAGGACTTACATCTTTTGCAAGAGGCGTACTACAACACAGGTAAGGGTGACCGTTTCGGACTGAATGCATGGTATATTAACTCTAACCGGGAATTGGGACGGTTGACGAGCGACCAGAGTGACGGAACTCGTTTTGAGAATCGTCAGCGGGAGCATACATTGCGCAGTGTTCTGTCGTGGGATCATACACGCGAAAACTGGAAGTTGGGGACGAAAGCCGGTTATATCTATACATGGATGGCGTATGATTATAAAAATGATAAAGGGAATGGAGATATGGCTTCCATGACTCGTTCGAGAAGTAAAATCAATACTCTTTACGGGCAAGTGGATGGTGAGTATTTTCTAACGGAAAAGTTACTTTTTACCGCCGGGCTGTCGGCACATCAGCATTTTGTGAAAAGTTCGGATAAAAATATCATTACCCTGGTTGGCAATCGGGCGGTGGTCGGTTATGATAAGGCACGTGTAGAACTTTCCGGTACTGTATCGGCAAAATGGCGTCCGATAGAACGCTTGGGGATGTCAGTGGTATTGAGGGAAGAAATGTACGGTGATAATTGGTCGCCGATTATTCCTGCTTTTTTCGTCGATTATGTTCTGTCGAAAAAAGGGAATATAACAGCTAAAGCCTCCATAACACGCAATTATCGTTTTCCTACGTTAAACGACCTTTATTTCCTGCCGGGAGGGAATACGGATTTAAAGCGTGAGAGCGGGTTTACTTATGAAGCCGGATTGTCATTTGCTGTGAGTAAGGATAATGTTTACACCTTGTCCGGTTCAGCTTCGTGGTTTGATCAACATGTCAATGACTGGATTATTTGGTTACCCAATTTTAAAGGGTATTATTCTCCTCTTAATATCAAAGAAGTGCACGCTTATGGTATAGAAACGGAGGCGGATCTCGCATTACGGTTGGCTAAGAACTGGAAATTGGGAGTACATTCTACTTTTGCCTGGACCCCTTCGATTAATGAAGGTGAACCGATGAGTTCGGCTGATCAGTCATTGGGAAAGCAGCTGCCGTATGTACCGGAATATTCGGCTACGTTGTCAGGCAGACTGTCTTATCGTAGTTGGAGCTTGTTGTATAAGTGGTGCTATTATAGTGAACGCTATACCATGACAAGTAATAAAAAAACATTGACGGGGCATCTCCCTCATTACCTGATGAGCAATGTGACTCTTGAGAAAGGATTTTCACTCCGTTGGGCAGATTTGTCATTGAAAGGAACAGTCAATAACTTGTTTAACGAAGAATATCTCTCGGTATTGTCTCGTCCGATGCCGGGAATTAACTTTGAATTCTTTATTGGCATCACGCCTAAATGGGGAAAGAAGAAATAAGTGTATTTGATAATGCTGTTTTCTTATTAGATACAAAATATTAAAAGATTATACTGGAATTAAAATCTCTATTGTTTTGTGGTATCTTTGTAATATCCTCAAAACGATAGAGATTTATTTTTAGATATGTAGAGATGGAAAAGAAGAAACTCAACTCTTTTATGCTTGCCGGAACAGGGAGCGATGTAGGTAAAAGTGTATTGGCTGCGGCTTTTTGCCGCATTCTGAAACAAGACGGTTATACTCCTGCACCGTTCAAGGCGCAGAATATGGCATTGAATTCCTACGTTACTCCGGAAGGACTGGAAATAGGGCGGGCGCAAGCCGTACAGGCGGAAGCAGCCGGACTGTCGTGTCATGTAGATATGAATCCGCTGTTATTGAAACCCAGCACGGAACAGACAGCCCAGGTTGTGCTGTGCGGTAAACCGGTTGGTGACCGGAGCGCATATGAGTTTTTCCAGAAGGAGGGACGCAAGGAACTGCGTAAAGTGGTGAATGACGCGTATGACCGATTGGCGAACCAATACAATCCCATTGTCATGGAGGGTGCCGGAAGTATTTCAGAAATCAATCTTCGGGATTGTGATCTGGTCAATATGCCAATGGCGATGCATGCAGGGGCAGACGTCTTTTTGGTAGCCGACATTGATCGTGGAGGTGTTTTTGCCAGTGTTTATGGTTCTATCCTGTTGCAGACTCCCGAAGAACGTTCACTGATTAAAGGGATTATCATTAATAAATTCAGAGGAGATATCCGCTTATTTGAAGAGGGTATCCGGATGATAGAAGACCTTTGTAAGGTTCCTGTGTTAGGAGTAGTCCCTTATTACAGAGGAATCTATATCGAAGAGGAAGATTCCGTCATGCTTGAGAGTAAGAATAGGGAAGCGGCAGCCGGTAAAATTAATGTTGCCGTCATCTTGTTAAGACATCTGTCCAACTTTACAGATTTCAATGTGCTGGAACGGGACGAACGGGTACATTTGTATTATACTAATAATGTAGATGACATCACGAAAGCGGATATCATCTTATTGCCCGGAAGTAAAAATACATTGGATGACCTTTATGAATTACGTCGGAATGGCGTGGCACAGGCTATCTTGAAAGCGTCGCAGGAAGGAGCGACGGTTATGGGGATTTGCGGAGGCTATCAGATGATGGGATTGGAAGTGCGTGATCCGGAAGGAGTGGAAGGAAATGTCAGAATGCTGCCGGGACTGGGGCTGCTTCCTGTGATTACCACTATGCAGGGAGATAAGGTAACCCGGCAGGTGGAATTTACTTTTGACGGGACAGAAGCTCTTTGCAAAGGCTATGAAATACATATGGGGAGGACTGTGCCTGCCGAAGGTTCTCCACCATCACCATTCAATCAATTGGCAGATGGACGCGAGGATGGTTATCAGGATAAACAGAAGAAATGTTTGGGGACTTACATTCATGGAATATTGGATAATCAGCCATTTATTGATTTTCTGCTTGCTCCCTATATCGGTAAACTGGGGCAACAGACATTTGACTATACGGCGTTTAAGGAAGAGCAGTATGATAAATTGGCAGAACATGTGAGAAAGCATATTAATATGCCGTTGCTTTATGATATATTAGAAAAAAGTCGTATGTTTGCTACAGAACCATAAAACAAAATGTACTATGAGCGGTAATTATGTTATCAATATCGGTCGCCAGTTAGGTAGTGGCGGAAAAGAAATAGGAGAAAAGTTGGCAGCCCGTTTGGGTATCGACTTTTATGATAAAGAACTGATCAATCTGGCTTCTGAAGAGAGCGGATTATGCAAAGAGTTCTTTGAAAAGGCAGATGAGAAAGCTTCGCAAGGTATTATTGGCGGGCTGTTCGGTATGCGTTTTCCTTTTATCAGTGAAGGGGCGATGCCTTGTACCAACTGTCTGAGCAACGATGCCTTATTCAAGGTACAGAGCGATGTAATCCGTCGTCTGGCAGCGGAGAAATCCTGTGTGTTTGTCGGACGATGTGCCGACTATATTTTGCGGGAGCATCCCCGTTGTGCGAATGTCTTTATTTCAGCTTCGAAAGATGACCGTATCGCACGGTTGTGTCAGATGCATCATATTGACGAAGAAGCAGCGGAAGAAATGATAGAGAAAGCGGATAAAAGACGTTCTGAATATTATAATTATTATAGTTATAAGACATGGGGAGCAGCTGCCACTTATCATTTGTGCATTGATTCTTCTTCATTGGGAATTGAAGAAACTGTGCGGTTTATAGAAGAGTTTGTGGCGAAAAAACTGCAACTTAGATTTTGATTGGAAAGAAATACAAAAGTAAAAAAGAAGAGATAAAAAGAAAGCCGGCTGAATTCATCGAAGAATTTGGCCGGCTTTATTATTGATAAGAGCTGAGCTCGATTTACATCATTGCCAGTAAGATCATTTGTCCCGTCAGAATACGGAGGAACATGGACAACGGATAAACGGTAGAATATCCTACTGCAGGAGCGTCGCCGGATGTTGTCTGGTTGGCATAAGCTAATGCAGGAGGGTCAGTGTTACTACCGGCTATCAATCCCATCAGGGTGAAGTAGTTCACCTTATAATATAATCTGGCGATAGAACCGATAATAAGCAATGGGATCACCGTAATCAGGAATCCACAGCCTACATATAATAATCCGTCTCCTTCGACCACCGTTTGCACGAAATTGGCACCGGCATCTATACCGACGCTGGCAAGGAAGAGTACAATACCGATTTCACGAAGCATCAGGTTGGCACTCATTGTGGTATAAGTCACCAGATGCAGCTTATGACCGAAACGTCCGATCAGAATGGCTACTACCAACGGACCGCCTGCCAAACCTAGTTTTAGAGGCGTCGGCATACCGGGGAATGCGATCGGGAGACTACCCAGAAGGATACCTAAGAAGATACCGACAAAGATAGTAACGATATTCGGTGTATCCAGACGTTTCAACTGATTACCTAGTACACCTGCTACACGGTCTACAGCATCTTGTTGGCCTACTACCATGACGCGGTCACCCACCTGCAATATCAGATTAGGATCAGCGAACAGGTCCATACCCGAACGGTTGACACGGGTAACGTTTACGCCATACATGCTGCGGAAGTGCATAGATCCCAAAGTCTTGCCGTTAATTTCCGGTTTGGTAACCAGGATACGGCGTGAAACCATCGGAAGGTCTTGTTTTTCCCAGTCCAGTTCCACTTCTTTACCGATGAATACGGTAATTGCGGGAGCATCTTCTTCCGAGCAGACGATAAACAACTGGTCGCCCACATTGAATATGGTTTCATGATTCGGAATACTTACATGTCCCTCGTGACGAATACGCGAACAAACAAAATTACGTCCCAGAAATTCTTTGATTTCAATTAGTGTCTTTCCGCTGATAGATTCATTACGTACTTCGAGGCTCATCATGTGAGGTTTGTGATGTGCATCTCCGCTTTGAGCTTTCAGACTCTCTTCCTCTTTCGTCATGTTGACACGGAAAATGTAGCGGATGGCGATGATAGAACCAATGATACCTACCACACCAAGCGGGTAAGCGCAAGCATAACCCAGTGCAATCTGCGGTCCGTTATAGCTCAGCTGATTCAGTGCTTCGTTGGCAGCACCAAGTCCCGGAGTGTTCGTCACAGCTCCGTAGAGGATACCTACCATCATCGGCAATTCTACACGACCGTCCCAAAGGTAATAGAGTCCCAGTGCAACGGCAATATTTAACACTACGATGCCTACAGCCAACAGGTTCAGCGTCATTCCCCCTTTCTTGAAAGAAGAGAAGAACGATGGCCCCACCTGAAGACCGATACAGAATACGAACAAGATCAACCCGAACTCGCGGATGAAATGTAGGATGTGTGTATCGGCTGTGAAGCCGAAATGTCCCATTAGGATGCCGGCAAACAAAACAAATGTAACCCCCAGAGATACTCCGAATATCTTTATTTTACCGAGATATACACCGGCTGCCACTACGAAGGCGTAGAGGAACACGATATGTGCCACGGAACTGGGGTCCCACAATAAACTTTGTAACCAATCCATAAATATTAGTAGTTTTTATAATGTTCTTCTAAAAACGGGTGCAAAATTACTCATAACATTGGAGCTAATCAAATATTTCCCGTCTTTTATTTTCCCGGGCAAATGTCCGACATTGTGCAAGTGTACAGTGCGAATTTTCTCTAAAAAAGAGCTTTGTTTTAACTAATTAGTTATATTTGCAGGTCTAACGACGGACATTTGGAAAGAGATACATAAAAATAAAGACAATATTAATTCTTGTTTTAATTTTAGATAAACTATGGCAGACAAAAAAGAAAAACTCTTCTCAGACTTTTCTCCTGTCTCCACCGAGCAATGGATGGAGAAGGTTACAGCCGACTTGAAAGGTGCTGATTTTGAGAAGAAACTCGTTTGGAAAACAAACGAAGGATTCAAAGTGAAACCTTTCTACCGGATGGAAGATCTGGAAGGTTTAAAGACAACAGACGCGCTTCCCGGAGAATTTCCCTATCTGAGAGGTACCAAGAAAAACAATAATGAGTGGCTGGTTCGTCAGGAAATCAAAGTAGAATGTCCGAAGGAAGCCAATGCGAAAGCGTTGGATATCCTCAACAAAGGAATTGATTCGCTTTCTTTCCATGTAAAAGCAAAAGAACTCAATGCAGAATACATTGAAACACTGTTGAATGATATTCAAGCTGAGTGTGTAGAACTTAACTTCTCTACCTGTCAGGGACACGTTGTTGAGTTGGCTAATCTGCTGGTAGCTTATTTCCAGAAGAAGGATTATGATGTGAAAAAGCTGAAAGGCTCTATCAATTATGACTTCTTCAACAAGATGTTGACCCGTGGTAAAGAAAAGGGGGATATGATTCAAACAGCCAAAGCCCTGATCGAAGCTATCCAACCACTTCCTTTCTATCGCGTACTGAATGTAAACGCAATCTCACTGAACAACGCAGGAGCTTACATTTCTCAGGAACTGGGTTATGCGCTGGCTTGGGGTAATGAATACATGAATCAATTGACGGATGCCGGGATTCCTTCTGCCGTAGTAGCAAAGAAAATCAAATTCAATTTCGGTATCAGTTCCAATTACTTCCTCGAAATTGCGAAATTCCGTGCGGCTCGTATGTTGTGGGCTAATATCGTAGCTTCTTACAACCCGGAATGTCTGCGCGATTGTGATAATAAAGGTGCTAACGGAGAATGCCGTTGTGCTGCGAAGATGGCTGTTCATGCCGAAACCTCTACTTTCAACCTTACCTTGTTTGATGCTCATGTGAACTTGCTTCGTACACAGACAGAAGCGATGAGTGCTGCATTAGGTGGTGTAGACTCTATGACAGTTGTTCCGTTTGATAAAGCATATTCAACTCCGGATGAGTTTTCAGAACGTCTTGCACGCAATCAACAACTGTTGTTGAAAGAAGAATCTCATTTCGATAAGGTGATTGATCCGGCTGCCGGTTCTTATTATATCGAAAATCTGACAGTGTCTATTGCTAAGCAAGCATGGGAGCTCTTCCTTGCTGTAGAAGAAGCCGGTGGTTTCTATGCGGCGTTGAAAGCCGGTACGGTTCAGGCTGCTGTGAATGAAAGCAATAAAGCCCGTCATAAAGCAGTTGCCCAGCGCCGTG
The DNA here is from genome assembly GCF_001811315.1 of Bacteroides sp. HMSC067B03. Lineage (NCBI taxonomy): Bacteria > Pseudomonadati > Bacteroidota > Bacteroidia > Bacteroidales > Bacteroidaceae > Bacteroides > Bacteroides sp. HMSC067B03. The sequence goes on from NZ_KV804467.1 coordinate 66,871, forward strand.
AAGTGTTGCTGGGTACCAACCAGTTCCCTAACTTCAATGAAAAGGCAGGTGACAAGAAACCGGTAGAAGCAAAATGTTGCTGTGGAGGTAAAGACCATACTTGCGAGAAAGATGTGGATACATTGGTGTTCGACCGTGCTGCCAGCGAATTTGAAGCGTTGCGTCTTGAAACGGAAGCATCCGGTAAGCGTCCGAAAGCGTTTATGCTGACTATCGGTAATTTGGCAATGCGTCAGGCACGTGCACAATACTCTTGCAACTTCCTGGCTTGTGCCGGTTATGAAGTTGTCGATAATCTCGGATTCGAAACAGTTGAAGCCGGGGTAGAAGCTGCTATGGCTGCTAAAGCCGACATTGTTGTCATCTGTTCAAGTGATGATGAATATGCTGAATATGCAATACCTGCATTCAAAGCATTGAATGGTCGTGCTATGTTTATTGTAGCAGGTGCTCCTGCCTGTATGGACGAACTTAAGGCAGCAGGTATCGAGAACTTCATCCATGTTCGTGTCAACGTACTGGATACCTTGAAAGAGTTTAACGCCAAACTATTGAAGTAAGATGAGAAAAGATTTTAAAAACTTAGATATATATGCTGCATTTCAGCCTGCTAACGGTGCTGAATGGCAAAAGGCTAACGGAATTTCCGCTGAATGGAATACACCGGAACACATTGAAGTGAAGCCTGTTTATACAAAAGAAGACCTCGAAGGTATGGAACATCTCGGCTATGCTGCCGGACTTCCTCCTTATCTGCGTGGTCCGTATTCGGTAATGTACACTCTTCGCCCCTGGACCATCCGCCAATATGCCGGATTCTCTACAGCTGAAGAATCCAATGCTTTCTATCGCCGTAACCTGGCTTCCGGGCAGAAAGGTTTGTCAGTAGCATTCGACTTGGCTACTCACCGCGGCTATGACCCCGATCACGAACGTGTAGTGGGTGACGTTGGTAAAGCCGGTGTTTCTATCTGTTCGCTCGAAAACATGAAAGTCTTGTTCGATGGTATTCCTTTGAACAAGATGTCAGTGTCTATGACTATGAATGGTGCGGTACTTCCGATTATGGCATTCTATATTAATGCCGGTCTGGAACAAGGTGCCAAGCTGGAAGAAATGGCAGGTACTATCCAGAACGACATTTTGAAAGAGTTCATGGTGCGTAATACTTATATCTATCCGCCTGCATTCTCTATGAAGATCATTTCCGATATCTTTGAATATACTTCACAGAAGATGCCTAAGTTCAATTCAATTTCTATCTCCGGTTATCACATGCAGGAAGCGGGTGCTACGGCAGATATCGAGTTGGCTTATACATTGGCTGACGGTTTGGAGTATCTCCGCGCCGGAACTGCAGCAGGTATCGATATCGATGCTTTCGCTCCTCGTTTGTCTTTCTTCTGGGCGATTGGTACAAATCACTTCATGGAAATAGCCAAGATGCGTGCAGCACGTATGTTGTGGGCTAAAATTGTAAAACAATTCAATCCGAAGAATCCGAAATCACTGGCATTGCGTACTCACTCCCAGACTTCCGGATGGTCACTGACAGAGCAAGATCCGTTCAATAATGTAGGACGTACTTGTATTGAAGCTATGGCTGCCGCTTTGGGACATACTCAGTCATTGCATACCAATGCATTGGATGAGGCTATCGCTCTTCCGACCGATTTCTCTGCACGTATTGCACGTAATACTCAGATTTACATTCAGGAAGAAACTTATATCTGCAAGAACGTTGACCCGTGGGGTGGTTCTTACTATGTAGAAGCCTTGACGAATGAACTGGCTCATAAAGCTTGGGAACGTATTCAGGAAGTAGAAAAACTGGGCGGTATGGCGAAAGCGATTGAAACCGGTATTCCTAAGATGCGTATCGAAGAAGCTGCTGCCCGTACACAAGCTCGTATCGACAGCGGTTCTCAGACAATTGTCGGTGTGAACAAATATCGTCTCGAAAAAGAAGCTCCGATTGATATTCTGGAGATTGATAATACAGCGGTGCGTCTTGAACAGATCGAGAATCTGAAGCGTTTGAAAGAAGGGCGTAACCAAGCTGAGGTAGACAAAGCGCTGGAAGCGATTACCGAATGTGTGAAGACCGGTAAAGGTAACTTGCTGGAATTGGCAGTGGAAGCAGCTCGTGTTCGTGCAACGTTGGGTGAAATCTCTTATGCTTGCGAAAAGATTGTAGGACGTTATAAAGCAATAATTAGAACTATATCAGGCGTGTATTCATCAGAAAGTAAAAACGATAGCGACTTCAAACGTGCTTGTGAACTGGCTGAGAAGTTTGCGAAGAAAGAGGGACGTCAACCTCGTATCATGGTTGCGAAGATGGGACAAGACGGTCACGACCGTGGTGCCAAAGTAGTAGCAACAGGTTATGCGGACTGTGGTTTCGACGTAGACATGGGACCATTGTTCCAGACTCCGGCGGAAGCTGCCCGTGAAGCGGTTGAGAATGATGTCCATGTAGTCGGTGTTTCTTCATTGGCTGCCGGACATAAGACGTTGATTCCGCAGATCATGGAAGAACTGAAGAAACTGGGCCGTGAAGATATCGTAGTAATCGCTGGTGGTGTAATTCCTGCACAGGACTATGATTTCTTGTACAAAGCGGGTGTAGCTGCTATTTTCGGTCCGGGTACTCCGGTAGCGAAGGCTGCTTGCCAGATTCTTGAAATCCTGATGGATGAAGAATAAACGCTGAAAAATACTAATTTCTTATCCCGCCTTATAAGTCCATTTGGACTGGAGGCGGGATATTTTTTGCCTCTTAGTGCGGTCAGTGAGAAATATTCGTGTAACTTTGTAGACTATTAGTGTAAAACAAGAAGAGAAAAAATGATAGTTTGCATAGCCGAAAAGCCATCTGTAGCACGTGATATAGCCGAAGTACTCGGCGCTCATACCAGAAAAGAAGGATATATAGAGGGAAACGGATACCAGGTGACCTGGACATTCGGGCATCTCTGTACCTTGAAAGAGCCGCATGAATACACCCCTAACTGGAAATCATGGAACTTGGGTAGCTTACCGATGATTCCGCCACGTTTCGGTATCAAGCTGATTGATAACCCTACTTACGAAAAACAATTCCACATTATCGAAGGACTGATGCAGCATGCAGATGAGATTATCAACTGCGGTGATGCCGGGCAAGAAGGGGAATTGATTCAGCGTTGGGTGATGCAGAAGGCAGGTGCCCGCTGTCCGGTGAAACGTTTGTGGATTTCTTCACTGACCGAAGAAGCCATTCGTGAAGGATTTGCCAAGCTGAAAGACCAGACGGATTTCCAGTCTTTGTACGAAGCCGGACTTTCCCGTGCAATGGGGGACTGGCTGTTGGGGATGAATGCGACCCGTCTTTACACAATTAAATACGGTCAGAATAAACAAGTACTTTCCATCGGTCGTGTACAGACCCCTACATTGGCATTGATTGTCAATCGTCAACTGGAAATTGCTAACTTCCAGCCGAAACAATACTGGGAACTGAAAACGAATTATCGGGATACGACTTTTTCTGCTCTCATCCGGAAAAGCGATGAAGAAATAGCTGCCGAAGAAGAAAAGAACGGTGGAAAGAAGAAGATAGACAATCCCGGCATTGATCCTATTGCCAATCGGGAGGAGGGAGAAGCCTTGGTAGAACGTATCAAGGATCTTCCGTTTGTTGTCACCAGCGTCGGTAAGAAAGATGGAAAGGAGTACGCTCCGCGTCTGTTCGACCTGACTTCCCTTCAGGTAGAGTGTAATAAGAAGTTTGCTTACTCTGCCGACGAAACGCTGAAACTGATTCAATCCCTTTATGAAAAGAAAGTAGCCACTTATCCGCGTGTCGATACCACTTTTCTGAGTGACGATATCTATCCCAAGTGTCCCGGAATATTGAAAGGCCTTCGGGATTATGAAGTGCTGACAGCTCCTCTGGCAGGTGCTTCATTGCCTAAATCGAAAAAAGTATTCGATAATTCGAAGGTAACAGATCACCATGCAATTATCCCTACAGGCGTTTATGCGCAGAATCTGACGGATATGGAGCGTCGTGTTTATGATTTGATAGCCCGTCGTTTTATTGCGGTGTTCTATCCCGATTGTAAGATTTCTACTACTACCGTGATGGGAGAAGTGGATAAGATAGAGTTTAAAGTGACCGGTAAACAGATTCTGGAACCGGGGTGGCGTGTTGTTTTTGCTAAAGACGTGAAAGATACTTCCGAGGAAAAAGAGGAAGAGGATGAAAATGTACTTCCTGCTTTTGTGAAGGGAGAAAGCGGTCCTCATGTCCCGGATTTGAATGAGAAGTGGACACAACCGCCCAGACCTTACACGGAAGCAACCTTGCTTCGTGCCATGGAGACAGCCGGAAAGTTGGTAGATAATGACGAACTCCGTGATGCTTTGAAGGAGAATGGCATCGGTCGCCCGTCTACCCGTGCCGCCATTATCGAGACGTTGTTCAAGCGAAACTATATCCGCAAGGAAAGAAAGAACCTGATAGCTACCCCTACAGGAGTAGAGCTGGTGCAGATTATTCACGAAGAACTGTTGAAATCAGCGGAACTGACCGGTATCTGGGAAAAGAAATTACGTGAGATCGAAAAGAAAACATACGATGCCCGCCAGTTTTTGGAAGAACTGAAGCAAATGGTGTCGGAAATTGTGATGAGCGTACTTTCTGACAATACAAACCGGCGTATTACTATTCAGGAAGCGGTTGCCCAGACAGAAGAAAAAGCAAAGAAAGAACCTAAAAAGCGCGAGCGTAAGGCAAGCGCTCCCAAAGAGAAGAAGCCGAAAACTGAATCGAAAGAAACGGGTAAATCGCCTTCTGTCCCTGCACCGGCTGCTGCTACTGCTTCTTCTGCACCTGACCATACTGATGCTTTGGTCGGTCAGCCTTGTCCGCTTTGTGGCAAAGGCACTGTCATTAAAGGAAAGACGGCTTACGGATGTTCGGAATGGAGGAATGGATGTACGTATCGGAAGAGCTTTGAGTAAAACTTTCCTTTATCGCATATTTTAGTTTTTTTTATACTGATTCTTATTCGTTCCACAGTTGTTGTCTTTTAGTTCCACAACTGTTTCCGCTTCGTTCCATAGCTGTGGAACGAAAGGAAAACAATTGTGGGACGAATAAAGAAAAGCAAATAAAAGAAGAATTGTTGCTAAGCCAGCCTGAAAGATTCTTTTGGGAGTATTCTTTCAAAGGTGCTCGTGGGTATTTTACTTTGATTTACTGTACCGGAGAGGGGATTACTAGCCGTAATCCATAGTCAATATCCCATCGTTGCGGATTTACTCCATAGCGATTGGTTATTTTGCAATATTTCTCAATAGTGTAATAGCTGCCTCCTCGCAAAACCTTATGCATGTCCTTTCCACCTAAATCGGGATCGATGTTTCCGGTAAAAGGAACTTTTTTATCGTACCAGTCCATGCACCATTCATATACATTCCCGCTCATGTCATAAAGTCCAAGTTCATTTGGCTCTTTTCTTCCTGTCTCTTTGGATACATAGTTATTATTATATTTTTCTCTAAACCAGGCTACCTGTTCCGGATTATTGCTGCCGGAATAGATAAAATTCTTTGTATTCAGTCCTCCACGTGCCGCATATTCCCATTCCGCTTCGAAGGGTAGCCGGAAGGGTAACCCGCTCAGTTCGGATAGCCTTTGAGTGAAGCGACGGGCATCATACCAGTTGATCTGGTCTACCGGAAAATCGCGTTTGTGCTGATTGGAAGGGTTGTTTCCCATAATCACATACCATTCATCTTGGCTGACCTCATATCGATTGATAAAGAAAGAGCCTACAGTAACAGGAACGTCGTTATTTTCTCCCATATTTATGCTGTTTCCTTCTACATAGATCATATTCCATAAAATATAGCGTATGACGGCTTTTTGTTCCTTATTTATAGTAGGCGACCAATGCAAGGCTTTTTCCAGCTCAGTGGGAATGGCATCAATGATACTTTTTTCCCGCCGGCATTTGTCATAAAACGGCTTCCATACTTGCTGCTTTTGTGCCGAACTTGATAATGCAATCCCTGACAATAGAAAGAGAAGGCTTACCATTTGTTTTGCGTATTCTTTTATCATGCTGCTTCTTTTTCTTTTTGACGACATAAAATGAAAATGACTGCAATGATTATACTTAAATTAGCTTAATGTCTGTTGTTTGAAAAAAGTTTATTAACTTTGAGCATCAAACATATAAACAAATACAATGAATAAAGTTACATTGTTTTTTATCATGGCGTGCATATTTTACCTGAAAGGATATGCTCAGCAAACAGAAGTTCTGACACTGGGAGTCTTTCACTTTGACTTTCTGAACCTCGATATGCAGCAAATATCCGAAGAGGATCAGATTGATGTATTATCGCCTGTTTATCAGAAAGAAATAGAGTTAATAGCGAATAAACTGGCGAAGTTCAGGCCGGATGCAATTGTCATTGAGCATCCTGTAACCGGACAGCCAAAGGTTGATAATCTTTTTAAGGCATACCTTGCCGGAAAACATAAACTTTCGAAAAGTGAAGTGCAACAGCTTGGTTTCAGGATAGCAAAATTGTGTCATGCAAAGATTTATTGTGCAGATGCACGGGGAACACAGACTGCTCGTATCGAAGAATTACTGGAAGACGATAGCACGAAACAATATCAGGATTTTGAAGAGAGTTTTGTGCATTCTCCCGACTCTTCTTTATATTTCGAAGACCAGCCCATATTCAAGCAAAAAGGAATACTTCCCCAACTGATACATCTTAATGCCCCCGAACATATTAAAAAGGACTTGGGTAACTATCTTATCGGACACTTTAAGTATGAATCTGACAAGGGAGATTATACAGGAACCGATTTTGAATCAGGAAGATGGTTCAACCGCAACCTGAGAATATTCCGGAATATCCAGCGTACGCCAAAATCAGCCAGGCGGATACTTGTGATCTTTGGTGCGGCACATATGAATCTTTTGAACTACTTGTTTGAATGTTCGCCCGAATATAAATTGCTGGATGTGAATGATTATCTGAAATAAGTTGGCGATAGCGATTTTACCGTATAGGTATATGCATGCGGGGTGGTCCGATCGTCGGACCGCCTATACCTCTGTTTTTATCAAAGACGACATCACGGAGAATCTCGTATAGTATGCCGCCTACATCCAGACCCAATGTGAACTTGTTGAAATGATAGTAGGGGATCATGACAGGAACCGTTTCCCAACGTCCGCTCATTGCATCGTAATATCGCTGTACTCCCATTTCCATTCCAAAACGGTCGGACATATCAACGGACATGGTAGCGCCGTAGCTATGGGTACTCATGCCATAAGAGTTTCCGATGTCGTATGAACCGAACACTTTGAAAGTGACACGATCGGAAGGATGATAAAGAAAGGCGCCCGAAGTACTGAAAGCCTGTCCGGTGATGTGGGACATATTGATCTTCATCGCATTAGCACGGACCTGCAACTCAAATTGTTCATTGAAAATGTGCTGATAACCTAGCGAAGCATTATTGAAACGCCCGATACCTGCCATGCTTGTCTGACTCCCGGAGCCGAACACTGCCCCGTGGGCGAATTGATGCAATATCCCGTCTGTGCGGTAATCACCTCTGAAAAGAAGGGAAGGATTAGTCTGATAAGGCAGGCTAATGTCTCTTTTCAGTGAAAAACGGGGCATATGTTCTGACTGTCTGGCTGGATATAAAGAATATGTAGTGCTCTTTTCTGGAAAAATTTCAAGTGTAGAACGTTGTAACACGCTTTCCGGCTCCATTGATACACTGTCACGGGCTATGCGTATACTGTCATTATTTTCTTGTGCGGAGAGTAGCTGCGGAATAAAAATCAGCAGAATGAGGATTCCCCAATGAATTGGAAGCGATGATATGCTAACTTTTTGTTTCATACGCATTTGCCCTCCTTTACTTTAATGAATCTTATATACAAAAATAACGAAAGGCATTTTGAAAAGCAAATAATACGTCTTATTTTATTCCATTCGCAGGCTTTTTTAACTCAAATAGAAGTATCTTGGATTTTTTCTGAATAAATACCTTTTTCTGAATAAAAAGAACGGTAGAGAAGTGATGAGATCATCAACTTGTCTACCGTTCTTTTATTTTACACCTTTGCGGCTTATTTATTTTTTCGCATATTCTTGATGGAACTCAACCACTGCCTCAATTCCTTTTCGGAAAATGTCCAGCGAGAAGTTCTCATTCGGTGAATGGATCGCATCTGATTCAAGCCCGAATCCCATCAGTACCGTTTTAGTACCCAATACTTGTTCAAATGTTGAGATGATAGGAATGCTTCCACCACGGCGCACTGCCAGTGGCTTTTTACCGAAAGCTATTTCGAAACCTTTTTCCGCAGCTTGATAAGCTGGGAGGGAGATTGGGCAAACATACCCCTGTCCTCCGTGCATCGGAGTTACTTTTACCTGTACGGTATCAGGAGCAATATGCGCGATGTAATCTGCAAATATCTGCGAAATCTTGTGATGATCCTGATGTGCAACCAGTCGGCAGGAAACTTTCGCATATGCTTTTGAAGGAAGGACTGTTTTGGAACCTTCACCTGTATATCCTCCCCAAATGCCGCATACATCGAAAGACGGGCGGCAACTGTTGCGTTCCAGTGTGCTGTATCCCTTTTCTCCAAAGAGTTCTTTTACTCCGATCGCTTTTTTGTATTTCTTTTCATCGAAAGGAATATGAGCGATCATCTCTCTTTCTGCTTGCGGTACCTCTTCTACGTCATCGTAGAATCCGGGAACGGTTATTCTTCCGTCTTTATCTGTCACTTTACTGATTATTTCGCAAAGCACATTGATCGGATTGGCTACTGCTCCTCCGAAGTGTCCCGAATGTAAGTCACGGTTCGGACCGGTTACTTCTATTTCCCAGTAAGCCAGACCACGCAGGCCAGTGGTTAGTGACGGAAGTTCGGCACCCAGCATACTGGTATCCGAAACCAGAATGACGTCTGCTTTCAATAGCTCTTTATGCTCTTCACAGAAAGCTTCCAGACTGGGCGAACCGATTTCTTCTTCTCCTTCGAAGATAAACTTGACGTTGTTTCTTAGAAGTTCGTTCTTGGCGAGATATTCAAAGGCTTTGACCTGAATAAAGGATTGTCCCTTGTCATCGTCCGCGCCGCGCGCCCAAATGTACCCGTCCCGTATTTCGGACTCGAATGGCTGGCTTTTCCATAATTCCAACGGCTCGGCAGGCATTACGTCGTAATGGGCGTAGACTAATACCGTTTTGGCATTGGGGTCCACGATCTTTTGCGCGAAAACAATCGGATTACCTTTGGAAGGCATTACCAATGCTTCGTCTGCTCCGGCTTCGAGCAATAGTTGTGCCCAGCGTTGTGCACATGCAAGCATATCATCGTGATGTTCCGGCAAGGCACTGATACTGGGGATACGGATGAGGCTGAACAAGTCCTCCATTATTTTCGGTTCGTTCGCTGCGATGTATTTTTGAATTTCGTTCATAAGAATGAGATTTAAAGCTGCGTTGTTTTATCCAACAGATAATAATCAAGTATGGTCATGGCAGCCATTGCTTCTACGATAGGCACGGCACGTGGCAGTACACAGGCGTCATGACGTCCGCGGGCTTTCAGCGTGGTATCTACACCGTCAATATTCACCGTTTCCTGTTCCATCAATAAGGTAGCTATCGGTTTGAATACCACACGGAAGTAAATATCCTGTCCGTTACTGATTCCCCCCTGAATACCTCCGGAGTGGTTGGTATGCGTTTCTATTCGTCCGTTATTATTGTAGAAAACGTCGTTCTGTTCGGAACCTTTCATCTTCAATCCCTTGAATCCTTCTCCATATTCGAAGGCTTTGGCGGCATTGATACTTAACATGGCATTGCCCAGAGCTGCGTGAAGCTTGCCGAATACAGGTTGACCCAGTCCGATAGGGCATCCTTTGATGACACAAGTCAGCGTACCTCCGATAGTGTCGCCTTCGCCTTTTACCTTGTATATAAGGTCTGCCATTTCTTTCGCCTTTTCAGGGTCCGGACAGCGTACGTCGTTTGTTTCTATCAAGTCGAGATCATAATCGGAATAAGTGCCTTCCAATTTGATGGCACCTACTTGCGATGTGTAGGCTGTGATGCTGATTCCTAACTGGCGAAGGGCTAATTTAGCCAATGCGCCGGCTACTACGCGTGAGATCGTTTCACGGGCGGATGAACGTCCGCCACCGCGATGGTCACGGATACCATACTTTACTTTATAGGTATAATCCGCGTGTGAAGGGCGATATACCTCTTTCAGGTTATTGTAGTCATTGGAATGCTGATTCTCATTCCATACGATAAATCCGATAGGGCATCCGGTTGATTTACCTTCGAAGATGCCTGAAAGAAACTCCACTTTATCCGCTTCTTTGCGTGCTGTGGTGAGGATGGATTGTCCCGGGCGGCGTCGATTTAGTTCTTGTTGTACAAATTCTTCGTCAATCGTTATTCCGGAAGGAAATCCGTCAATTACTCCCCCAACTCCTTTTCCATGAGACTCGCCAAAGCTGGTGAGTCGAAAGATGTTGCCAAATGAATTAAACATAGTTGTGGCTTTTTTAAAATTACTCTATGCAAATATAACAAAGTTTTCGATAAGAAGGTTGTGAATTCAAAATATCTTCGGAAAAGGAAGCAAATTGAACCTTTTTTCCTCTTTTTAGTTTATAAATGACGATTATTTACTAACTAAACCGGAAATTTATGAAAAAGAATCTATTGTATTTGTGGGCATTGGTATGCTCTGTCTCTCTTTTGGCGGCTTGTAGCAGCGATGATGATAATACGGTCAATGATGAAACGACTCCTCCGGAAGAAGAGGCGGTAATAACTGCTCCCGATGTGGTAGGGACATATTGGGGTAATCTTGATATTTCAATGATACCGGATGGCTCTGGCCAGGAAATAGTGATTGCTGACGGACTTCCCAAATTCATCACTTTCTCGCAGGTCAGCAATACGGAAGTGAAGATGGAACTGAAGGATTTTGAACTGTTTATAAACGGAAACATCTTGAAGTTCGGTGATATCGTAATAGATAAGTGTACGGTGAAAAAGGCAACTGACGTTTCAACGTTTACAGGACAGCAGGACTTGATTTTTCAGGGAGATGCTGCTAGTTTGGGGACCTGCGCTACTACGATAGAAGGGACGGTTCAAAATGGAGATGCTTCGATGAATATTCAGGTAAAAGTGCCTGCGTTACAGCAAACCGTGAAAGTTACTTTCTTCGGTGTGAAGCAGGTAGAAGAATCCGGTAAGGACTGATCCGGCAGGGGTTCAAATAAGATTGTAGATATGAATTACGCGGATTTCACAGTTTTAAGAATTGAGTAACTAAAAAACGTGTTAATCTGCGTAATTCCGTGCCTGGCTTTTTTATTATTTAGAAAGCATATCCGAAGCCGATATTTAAATAGATCGGATACATGGCAAAGGTAATTGTCTGGAAATCATTCTTGAAGATATCATTCAATCCCCATGTGAGGTCTGCATATATATTCAGATGTTTAAATGCTCTCCATCCGGCTCCTACTTGCATTCCCCACTGAAAATGTCTCAGGTCGTCCGAGAAGTCATAAGTTGCGATTTTATCATCCGTAAATTCTACTTTGGGGCCTACCGGGTCACCTTCACGCAAATATCCTTCATATACGTGTCCCGAAAACTCTCTTGAAAGCAGATACGAAAAATAAGGTCCGGCTTTAATATTCCAACGGTTGCTCAACTTGTAAGTAGCCATTAGAGGAATTGTCAGTCCGGAAGTGTGGACTTTGGTTTTTACTCCTCCTGTCCAGACACCGCTGATTCTTTCTCCTCCTTGTCCCAGAATTTCCATATTATAGTTTTTTACGGTGGCTTCTGTTGTCATGGCTTTATTTTCCAACCGTAATCCGACAATTACTCCCAGTTTGTTTTGAACGGCAAACCACTTGGTCACTTCTCCTCCAATGCTGATAGCCAGCGTCGGGTTATAGCCGTCAACCGAACGGATTTCCACAGGTAGGGGGAGCGGAGCCGTGCCGCCAATGCTGAACCCTGCTTTGATTTCATACTCCAGCCCATGAAGAGCGGAGCGGATAAGCGTTTCATTTCTGTCAACCTGCGAATAGCTGGGAAGGGCTATGCTTATGCAGGCAAGTAAACTGAATATGTAGGAATGGACTTTCATCTTTATTATTATCAAATTATTCATTATTTCATTATGTAGATAGTCACTCTGTCTCCTCTTCTAATATGAGAGAATGGATAGAATGAAATCAGTTTTCTGAGCGATAGATGAGTTCGACCTCATCGATCAACAGCGTACTTCCGATAGCTCCATTAAAATGATCGCCTTCCAGACTGGATGTGAATACGATAGCTACATTATATTTTCCTTCCAGCAGCTTTTCTTTATCAATGTATTTTCCGGTTAGCATATTAAAAGGAAGTTTAAAGTAGGTCCATTCATCTGTCTCTTTAGCGTCATCAATGCGTGCCATTGAAATCAAGTTAGGGCTGGTGAAGGCATTTGTTCCGTCGAGGGTCGGTACAGATTCACTGGTCTCGTACATGATGGCGTATATATCGCATATGTCACGTTTGCCACTGACAGGTTTTCCTCCTTCTGTGAACTGATCTCCGGCTTTGTATTTATAATAACCGGCCAGATAAGTAGGAACATGCCGGAAAGGAAGCCCGAATTTAGTCGCTTTCAGTGGGTTACTCATGGCATTTCCTACATCGAAGGAACCGATGAACAGATTTCCGGCAGCGATAGGCATTCCCATTATGCTACCAAAGAATCCGGTGCTGCGAGTTACTAAGGACAGGCATTTTCCACTTTTTCCATTGGCAATTTGGAAGGTTGGATAGTCGTCGGCTGTTTTAGGAACTCCGGTCATCGCATAGCCGGCGTTCCCGCTTGCCCATTCCATCACTACTCTTTCTCTTTCCCGTTCTACAAAAATATAATATTTCTGCCCGCCGAGTGTATCTTCAAAATTATAAATGGTAGCAAGCTCTGTATCAATGACGGACACAGTGTACTTCTTCTTCCAAAAGCCGTCAGCAGCCGTAACGGTATATGGCTGGGGCGAATGAAAATCTCTTGTGGTTCCACAGGGAGGATCGATGGTAGCTCCCGGAGTTAACGTAAATTCCGGTGCAAGGGATGAAATGTCTGTTCCCGGTGCTACGAATATGTTAATGGAGTTATTAGTGATGATCGGGCTTGTTGTCATGACTGCTTCCGGCAATCTGCAGCTCAATATATCTGCCTCTGCATTGGGAGCTTCTTCGCGGATGCAAGAAGAAGAGAAAATGGCTAGCAGTAAATAAACAATAACGTGTTTTGCTTTCATTTTTCTATTATTCTAACTGTTAAAGTTCGGTTCTTGGGGGATTTTATAACAATATGCAATTTTATTTGTTCACTAATGGATGTTTGATAAAAAAGAATTTTCTACTTTTGTGGAAACTAAAGCCTTATAGGTTATGATTGAATCGGAAAGAAAGCAAATAATAGACTTGATCAGAAAAGAAGTGATTCCGGCGATAGGATGTACAGAGCCCATTGCGGTAGCACTTTGTGTGGCTAAAGCTGCCGAAACTCTCAATATGAAACCGGAGAAAATAGAAGTATTATTGAGTGCGAATATACTGAAGAATGCGATGGGAGTCGGTATTCCGGGAACGGATATGGTCGGGCTTCCCATAGCTGTTGCCTTAGGAGCGTTGATCGGTAAATCAGAATATCAGTTGGAAGTGCTGAGAGACTGCAGACCAGAGGCGGTGGAAGAAGGTAAACAGTTTATCGCAGAGAAACGAATCTGTATTTCTCTAAAAGAAGATATTGCAGAGAAACTATATATCGAAGTAATCTGTAAAGCCGGTAGTCGGAAAGCAACGGCAGTGATTGCCGGTGGACATACTACTTTTGTTTATATTGCTACGGATGAGAAAGTGTTGCTTGACAAGCAGCAGACCGTCAATGAGGAAGAGGAAGAAGCTCAGCTGGAACTAAACTTACGTAAAGTCTATGATTTTGCCCTGACCTCCCCTTTGGATGAAATCCGTTTTATCCTAGATACAGCACGTTTGAACAAAGCTGCTGCTGAACAGGCTTTTAAAGGTAACTACGGTCATTCTTTGGGTAAGATGCTCCGGGGAACTTACGAACATAAAGTCATGGGAGATAGTGTGTTTTCTCATATACTATCTTATACTTCAGCTGCTTGCGACGCCCGGATGGCCGGTGCAATGATTCCTGTAATGAGTAACTCCGGTAGTGGTAATCAGGGAATATCCGCTACACTTCCCGTTGTGGTATTTGCCGAAGAAAATGGTAAAACCGAAGAAGAACTGATCCGTGCCTTAATGTTGAGTCATCTTACAGTCATCTATATCAAACAGAGTTTGGGGCGCCTTTCTGCCTTATGTGGCTGCGTAGTAGCTGCTACAGGATCTAGTTGTGGAATCACTTGGCTGATGGGAGGAAATTACAATCAAGTTGCCTTTGCCGTTCAAAACATGATTGCCAATTTGACGGGAATGATTTGTGATGGTGCCAAACCGAGTTGCGCACTAAAAGTGACAACAGGAGTTTCGACAGCCGTATTGTCTGCTATGATGGCGATGGAGGATCGTTGCGTAACTTCTGTAGAGGGCATTATTGATGAGGATGTGGATCAAAGTATCCGTAATTTGACCCGAATAGGTTCGCAGGCCATGAATGAAACGGATAAGATGGTGCTTGATATTATGACGCATAAAGGATGCTAAAAATGAAGAACTGAGAAATGAAGAACTAAAAATGAAGAATGAAGAATTAGCTGCGCAATAACTGCATAGCAATTCTTCATTCTTCATTTTTAGTTCTTCATTTTATCAATGGCAGTGTCCGCCTTCGCAACCGCAGTCATCGCCACAGTCGCTTCCACAGCTGTCGCATCCGCAACCACAGCCTTCGCCACTCATCATTTTCACCAGTTCCTGGATTTCTTCGTTAGTAGCAGGGCGGCTTTCAATGACTTCACCTTCAAAGAACAGGTCGGCACCTGCCAACGGGTGGTTGAGGTCAACGATTACTACATCCTGTTGGATTTCTACTACGCTGGCGTTTACACGCTGGCCATCTCCGGTCATTAAAGGTACAATGCTGCCTTCTTGTACGCGTTCGCTATCGAACTTGCCATCTATTTCGAAGATATGTTTAGGAAGATCGAATACATGTTGCTCATCGTATGCTCCGTACGCTTTATCTGCAGGAATGGTAAAATCGAATTTATCACCCTTAGAAAGAGTTGTTATCTGGTTCTCGAAGCTTTCGAGCGTTGTGCCTAATCCTGAAATGAACTGAAAAGGATGTTCTGCATTTGTTTCTTCGAACAATTCTTTTTCACCATCTTCCACTGTATATAGCTTATATGCAACGGTGATGTACTTGTTTTCTACTGTTTCCATCTGATATTTATAGTTTCTAATTAATAAATCCCTTTATTTAGGGTGGACAAAGATACGAATAATTTGCTTGCTACCGGATGCATACTGAGTAAATTTCAGATTATTAAGCGCTTTTGTAAGAAATGGACAGTCCTTCTCTACTAACTGATAGTTGCAAATTCAACCTTTAAGTGATAAAATTTAGGTTTATTACCGCTCTTTTCTTACGATTATTCGCTTTTTAGTGATTTTTTTCTTCGATTTGTTTGGAGATAATAAAAAAGCCCTTACCTTTGCAGCACGAAAACAAAGAAAAGAAGATATGAATATATTACATACATCTATTAACCTAGCAGTTCTGCATATTATTCGCGTCGTGGTGGTGCCATCAAGAGCGTGAGAAAGGTTTTGTGTATGTATTCGTACCATAAAAGATAGAATTTAGAGCCTTTCTCACTGATGTGAGGGAGGCTCTTTAATTAAAAGATAGATTGAAATGAAAAAGCAATTACGCAGTTCGTTTAGTACACAAGGCCGTCGCATGGCGGGAGCCCGCGCATTATGGGCAGCCAACGGCATGAAGAAGAATCAGATGGGAAAACCCATTATCGCTATCGTCAATTCATTTACACAGTTCGTTCCGGGACACGTGCATCTGCATGAGATCGGGCAGTTGGTAAAGGCTGAAATTGAGAAGCTGGGATGCTTCGCTGCGGAATTTAATACGATTGCTATCGATGACGGTATCGCTATGGGTCACGATGGAATGCTTTACTCGCTTCCTTCCCGTGATATCATAGCAGATAGCGTGGAATATATGGTCAATGCGCACAAGGCGGATGCAATGGTATGTATCAGCAACTGCGACAAGATTACTCCGGGAATGTTGATGGCTGCCATGCGTCTGAATATCCCTACCGTATTCGTATCCGGCGGACCGATGGAAGCCGGCGAATGGAATGGCCAGCATCTGGATTTGATTGATGCTATGATTAAATCGGCAGATGACAGCGTAAGTGATCAGGAAGTGGCTAATATCGAACAGAATGCTTGTCCTACTTGCGGATGCTGCTCAGGAATGTTTACGGCGAACTCAATGAACTGCCTGAATGAAGCCATCGGTTTGGCCCTTCCGGGGAATGGAACCATTGTAGCTACGCACGAAAATCGTACAAAGCTATTTGAAGATGCTGCCAAATTGATTGTAGAGAATGCAATGAAATATTATGAAGAAGGAGACGAAAGCGTACTTCCCCGCAGCATTGCTACCCGTCAGGCATTCCTCAATGCAATGACATTGGATATTGCGATGGGAGGTTCTACGAATACAGTTCTTCACTTGTTGGCTGTAGCGCATGAGGCAGGAGTTGATTTCAAGATGGATGACATTGATATGCTGTCACGTAAGGCACCCTGTCTGTGTAAAGTCGCTCCGAATACACAAAAATATCACATTCAAGATGTTAACCGTGCAGGTGGTATTATTGCCATTTTAGCAGAGTTGGCAAAAGGCGGTCTGATTGATACCTCTGTTCTCCGTGTGGATGGCATGTCGTTGGCAGAAGCAATCGATCAATATTCAATCACGAGCCCCCATGTTACAGAAAAAGCAATAAAGAAATATTCAAGTGCGGCAGGAAACAGATTCAATCTCGTACTTGGCTCTCAGGGTGCATATTATAAGGAACTGGATACAGATCGTGCGAGCGGCTGCATCCGTGATTTGGAACATGCTTATAGCAAAGACGGAGGTCTGGCGGTATTGAAAGGAAATATTGCTCAGGACGGTTGTGTGGTAAAAACGGCGGGGGTAGACGAAAGTATCTGGAAATTTACCGGACCGGTCAAAGTATTCGACTCACAAGAAGCAGCTTGTGAAGGCATTCTTGGAGGCCGAGTCGTCAGCGGCGACGTTGTCGTCATCACGCACGAAGGTCCGAAGGGTGGTCCCGGTATGCAGGAAATGCTTTACCCGACTTCTTATATCAAATCCCGTCACCTTGGCAAAGAATGTGCCTTGATTACCGACGGACGTTTCAGTGGTGGAACTTCCGGATTGAGTATCGGACATGTTTCTCCTGAAGCCGCTGCCGGAGGTAACATAGGAAAGATAGTAGATGGAGATATTATTGAAATCGACATTCCCGCCCGAACGATTAACGTGCGACTAACAGATGAAGAACTGGCTGCCCGCCCGATGACTCCCGTTACTCGTGACCGTTACGTGCCGAAGAGTCTGAAAGCATACGCCAGCATGGTAAGCTCTGCCGATAAGGGAGCAGTGAGATTAATTGATTGATCCACTTCATTATCTATTATGAATTTCCATTATCCATTAAGAAACTATGAGTAAGGACTTAATAACAGGCGCAGAGGCAATGATGCGTTCTCTGGAACATCAGGGAGTGACTACCATTTTCGGTTATCCCGGTGGTTCCATAATGCCTACATTCGATGCCCTGTACGACCATCAAAATACATTGAATCATATCTTGGTTCGCCATGAACAGGGAGCTGCCCATGCGGCACAAGGCTATGCCCGTGTATCGGGTAAAGTAGGTGTTTGTCTGGTAACCAGTGGTCCCGGAGCAACAAATACCATCACCGGTATTGCAGATGCGATGATAGACAGCACTCCTATCGTTGTCATTGCAGGGCAGGTGGGGACAGGTTTTCTCGGAACGGACGCTTTTCAGGAAGTCGATTTGGTAGGTATCACCCAGCCAATCGCTAAATGGAGCTATCAGATTCGTCGTGCGGAAGACGTGGCTTGGGCGATAGCACGTGCTTTTTATATTGCCAGCAGCGGACGTCCCGGTCCGGTGGTACTCGACTTTGCTAAAAATGCACAGGTTGAAAAAACGAAATATGAACCGACAAAGCAGGAGTTTATCCGCAGTTATGTTCCGGTTCCCGACACAGACGAAGAATCGGTAAAGGCTGCTGCCGAACTGATTAATAATGCCGAACGTCCGCTGGTGTTAGTAGGACAGGGAGTAGAACTGGGAAGTGCTCAGGAAGAACTGCGTACCTTTATCGAAAAGGCAGATATGCCGGCAGGTTGTACCTTGCTCGGACTGTCCGCATTGCCTACTGATCACCCTTTGAATAAAGGAATGTTGGGCATGCATGGAAATTTAGGCCCCAATATCAATACCAACAAATGTGATGTACTGATTGCTGTCGGGATGCGTTTTGATGATCGTGTAACAGGTAATCTGGCTACTTATGCCAAACAAGCGAAAGTGATTCATTTTGATATTGATCCGGCAGAAGTTAACAAGAATGTAAAGGTAGATATTGCCGTTCTGGGTGACTGCAAAAAGACATTGTCCGCTGTGACCGAACTGTTGAAAAAGAATCAGCATACCGAATGGGTAGATAGTTTCAAGGAATATGAGGTAGTAGAGGAAGAAAAAGTCATTCGTCCCGAACTTCATCCCGCAACGGATTCTCTGAGTATGGGAGAAGTAGTACGCGCAGTAAGCGAAGCGACCCGGCACGAAGCTATATTGGTGACAGATGTAGGTCAGAATCAGATGATTTCTGCCCGTTATTTTAAATATACCAAAGAACGTAGTATCGTTACTTCGGGCGGACTCGGCACAATGGGCTTTGGTCTTCCGGCAGCTATCGGAGCTACTTTCGGACGTCCGGATCGCACAGTATGTGTATTTATGGGCGACGGCGGACTGCAAATGAATATTCAGGAGCTGGGGACAATCATGGAACAGAAAGCTCCGGTGAAGATTATCTGCTTGAATAACAATTATCTCGGCAATGTGCGCCAATGGCAGGCAATGTTCTTTAATCGCCGTTATTCGTTTACTCCGATGCTGAATCCGGATTATATGAAAATCGCTTCTGCCTACGATATTCCTTCCAAGCGTGTATTTTCGCGGGAAGAACTGAAAGTGGCTATCGACGAAATGCTGTCGACAGACGGACCGTTCCTGCTCGAAGCTTGTGTGGTAGAAGAAGGTAATGTCCTGCCGATGACCCCTCCGGGTGGTTCGGTAAATCAGATGTTGCTGGAATGTTAATTCTTAGTTTAAAAAGTTATGAGTGATAAGACATTATATACAATTATAGTTCATTCCGAAAATATAGCCGGATTGCTGAATCAGGTAACTGCTGTATTTACCCGCCGCCAAATAAACATCGAGAGTTTGAACGTGTCTGCTTCTTCTATTAAAGGTGTACATAAATATACGATTACCGCATGGACCGATAGGGACACTATCGAGAAGGTGGTGAAGCAGATTGAAAAGAAGATTGACGTTATTCAGGCACACTATTTTACGGAAGACGAGATTTATTTTCACGAGATTGCCTTATATAAGGTATCTACTCCCGCTTTTCAGGAAACTCCGGAAGCATCTAAGGTGATCCGCAGATATAATGCCCGTATTGTAGAAGTGAATCCGGTATTCTCTATCGTTGAGAAAAACGGTATGAGTGAAGAGATCACTTCACTTTACGAAGAACTTCGGGCTTTGAAATGTGTTCTGCAATTTGTTCGTTCGGGGCGTGTAGCCATTACTACCAGTTGTTTCGAGCGGGTAAATGAGTTTCTGGATGGACAGGAAGCGAAGTATAAGCAAAGTAAACAACAAGAGTGATGAGTGAAGAAAATAAAATAGGGACCTATCAGTTTGTGGCAGAGCCATTTCATGTGGACTTTAACGGACGCCTGACAATGGGAGTGCTGGGAAATCATCTGCTGAATTGTGCAGGTTTTCATGCCAGCGACCGTGGATTTGGTATTGCTACGTTGAACGAGGACAATTACACATGGGTACTTTCCCGTCTGGCTGTCGAATTGGATGAGATGCCTTATCAATACGAGAAGTTCTCGGTTCAGACATGGGTGGAGAATGTCTATCGTCTGTTTACCGACCGTAACTTTGCCATCATTGACAAGGATGGCAAAAAGATAGGCTATGCACGTTCCGTATGGGCGATGATCAATTTGAATACCCGTAAGCCTGCCGATCTGTTGGCACTGCATGGAGGGAGCATCGTCGATTATGTGTGCGATGAGCCTTGTCCGATTGAAAAGCCTTCTCGTATCAAGGTGACCAGTGATCAGCCTGTTGCAACGCTGACGGCCAAATACAGTGATATAGATATTAACGGGCATGTAAACAGTATCCGTTATATCGAGCATATACTAGACTTGTTTCCGATAGAATTGTATCAGACAAAACGCATCCGCCGGTTTGAAATGGCGTATGTGGCTGAAAGTTATTTCGGAGATGAGCTTTCTTTCTTTTGCGATGAGGCGAATGAAAACGAGTTTCATGTAGAAGTGAAGAAAAACGGGAGCGAAGTCGTTTGCCGTTCCAAAGTGATGTTTGAATAGCAAACAGAGAGATGAAGAAATGGTATGCCATATTGCTTCTTTTGTCCGCACTCAAAGTGAGTGCTCAGGAGATCAGTTTTATACCAGAAGTAGGTTTAGGATTATCCAATATAACCAATAGCGACAATAATAGTAAGGTGCGTCCCGGATTTAATATAGGTATGGGGATGGAAGTTATCTGGAATGAAAGAGTCGGTATGGGCATAGGAGTTAATTATCTGGTGCTGGGCAATAGGTTTACAACTGATTACATCTCTTATACGACCAAGTTGGATTACGTCAGTATACCGGTTTACGCAAAAGGATATGTGTACAAAGGGTTGTTTGTATTTGTAGGTCCCCAGTTCGGTTTTAATGTAGTCCGGGATGATGGAAGAGATTATGATGAATTGTCAGATCTGGACAAAATGCGTAAATTTGACTTTTCTATAGGAGTCGGTATCGGTTATCAGTGGGACTTTGGTCTTCAGCTTTCGGCAAGTCACAATTTGGGGCTGATTGATGTCTGGAAGAAGTATCCCGATGAATGGTCCTCTTCCGGCAAGAAGTATAACAGCATTTTTCAATTTAATGTAGGTTGGAGAATCGGATTTTAAAAAGATTATAATAATTAATAACTTGCCTCTTCTTTATTTTTTCGTAATGGAGAAAGAAGAAAGGCTTAAAACAAAAAAACAAAAAAATGGCACAGTTGAATTTTGGCGGTACTACAGAAACCGTAGTAATCCGTGATGAATTTCCATTGGAAAAGGCTCGTGAAGTATTAAAAAATGAAACAATCGCTGTAATCGGTTACGGTGTACAAGGTCCTGGACAAGCATTGAATCTGCGTGATAACGGTTTTAATGTAATCGTTGGTCAGCGTCCGGGTAAAACATACGATAAAGCAGTAGCTGACGGATGGGTTCCGGGTGAAACTTTATTCGGCATTGAAGAGGCTTGTGAGAAAGGTACAGTCGTTATGTGTTTGTTGTCTGATGCGGCAGTAATGTCTGTATGGCCAACTATCAAACCTTACCTGACTGCCGGAAAAGCTCTTTATTTCTCTCATGGCTTCGCTATCACATGGAGTGATCGCACAGGTGTAGTTCCTCCAAAAGATATCGACGTGATTATGGTGGCTCCTAAAGGTTCGGGTACTTCTTTGCGTACCATGTTCCTCGAAGGTCGCGGTTTGAACTCTTCTTACGCTATCTATCAGGATGCAACAGGCAATGCAATGGACAGAACAATTGCACTGGGTATCGGTATCGGTTCAGGTTATTTGTTTGAAACAACTTTCAGCCGTGAAGCTACTTCCGACCTGACAGGAGAACGTGGTTCACTGATGGGTGCAATCCAAGGTTTGTTGTTGGCACAGTACGAAGTATTGCGTGAAAACGGACACAGCCCTTCTGAAGCATTCAACGAAACGGTAGAAGAACTGACTCAGTCACTGATGCCGTTGTTCGCAAAGAATGGTATGGACTGGATGTACGCTAACTGCTCTACTACAGCTCAACGTGGTGCTCTCGACTGGATGGGCCCGTTCCATGACGCTATCAAACCGGTAGTTGAAAAATTGTATCACAGTGTAAAGACTGGTAACGAAGCGCAGATTTCAATCGACTCCAACTCTAAACCGGATTATCGTGAGAAACTGGAAGAAGAACTGAAAGCATTGCGCGAAAGCGAAATGTGGCAGACTGCTGTAACAGTTCGCAAACTTCGTCCGGAAAATAACTAATCAGACTTATTATATAAGCTTTTCAAAAGGCGGGAAAATCGTATTTTCCTGCCTTTTCTATGTAAATATCACTTTTTAAAACGATAGAAAAGGGGTAAAAGAAGAAAAAAGATTAAAAGACACTGATAATGTAGGTAAAAAAGAGCATTTATTATTACCTTTACGCCAACAAATAAAACAGAAAAGGCAATGAAGACACTTTTTACTTTCAGAAGATTGATATGTATGCAGAAAATTTCTTCTTTAATAAGTAGTATATCAGAATGTTACATCAAAAGATATTTAAGTTATTCTCTACCGAATAGTAGAAATAATACCATTTCAAGTCCTTTTAATATTTCGTGCTCCATTAGTAATTCGTTGGTATGATGCAGAAGTTTCATTCTGTAGCAGGAATGAACATGCGTTAAAACGTGTTTAAAAAAACTTTTGGAGCAGAATTTAGTGGGAAAATAACATTGTTTGTTTTGTTTGTAAATAGGGGTCCTCTTTCGTGAGAAAGGGGGCTTCTTTTTTTATCGAAACAATTCAGGAAAAGACCGCTTCCTGATCGTAGGGGGAGGTGGTAGGTGAGTATATTAGTCCTTCGTATCCTTTTGTTACAAATCAGAAGTTAAAAACATCTATTGTAGGAGACATATACATTCGAGAATTAAGTAGATTCTATTGTC
>NZ_KV804468.1:0-423 GCF_001811315.1 Bacteroides sp. HMSC067B03
GTTGCTGGATCATTTACGGAAAGTCGGGACAAGGAAAAAGTTCTTTCGCTCTGCAGCTGGCACGCAAATTTGATGAAATGGGGCTTCGGGTTCTTTATTTAACACTTGAAATGGGCGCGTGCGACGACTTCGTGAATTCCGTTCTTAGTGTCGGCATTCATAGTAAAACGAATAATATAATCTATTCGGATGAAGCCACCATCACAGAACTGGACGAATACCTGTCAAAGCAACGCAGCCCGGACGTGATAATGATAGACTCCATACAATATTTCGAGCAGCAAGGGGGAGCGAAAGCCACCGAAATAATCCGCCTGCGCAAGAAGTATCCGCGAAAGATATTTGTCTTCATCTCTCATGTGGACGGACGCGAGGTGGAAGGAAAAACAGCCTATGACGTGAAACGTGACAGCTTTAAAAGAA
>NZ_KV804469.1:0-1296 GCF_001811315.1 Bacteroides sp. HMSC067B03
AGTAGAAGATTAAATTGGATATGAAAAAAGATAATAGCTTAGAGGATCTACTGATTCTATATTTAGTATCAGTAATAGGTATATTTACCTCCTTATCGGTTTTGGCTTATTGTGGAGTTTTAAAATAAAGGGATAACAGCCGGGAAAGATCGGCTTTTGATAATATTTGATAGAGATATGAGTAAGATAGATGTTTCAACTCTGAAAGAAGGTGATACTTTCATCCATAAAGGTGTGTTGTATGAAGTCTGGCAGAAAAACACTTGGAATACTCGTTGTAGGTATTTGAATGATAAATACCGTTATGGCGATTGGTGGGAGTATCTTTATTGTGATTTTAGTAATTATACAAAAGTCGAAATATGAAGACATTGGTGTTTGATATGATGCTTGATTAGAATGTGTAATAATTAACGTATAACAAATTAGAAAGGAACTAAAGTATGACACAAGAAAAATTCATTGCATTGTCAAAGGAAAAGGTTGCAAAATTGAATAAAGGTTCAAAAGAAGCGGAAGAAGCATGGAGAGCCGGATATCTGTATTTAGCAGAACAGCTACGCACCAGTTTCAATAACAAGACACAACTTTACTTTTTAGAAGAAGTAGAAGAAATCGTCGAGGATTCTTACGAACTTGATGAATTTGAATAACGTATAATAAAATCAATTATGAGTAAAAAAGAAATTTTGATAAAATGGAAAACGGTTGAAACAATTACTCCCGACTTTCCTGATGGTGCAATCTTTATAAAAGAAGATACATCTATTGAGTTCCCTTTGGCTATTGTAGCTTTTCCATTGGGGGGACATGCGAATGGAACGAAAAAGCAACGAGAGAGAGCCAAGTTAATAGCGGCTGCTCCTGAATTATTAAAAGCGTGCCAAGAAGCACTAAAATATGTCTGCGTAGAAGAACCTGCCTATGATGTATTATGTAATGCTATCAAAAAGGCTACTGAATAACCCTCAAACCAAATCAGAAAGGAATAGAATGTTATATATAGCAGAAGTAGTAGCAATAATCGAAGAGGCGAAAAAACGTGGAGAACATTCATACACATTCATAAATCTGTCTTCGTATGTACGACATATACTAATGAAAGTCGGATATAAAATACGTTTCTCTATAGATGAGAATTGGAATGGCGTATATAAAGTAGAGTGGTAATTTCAAGTAAATCAAAATAGATGAGCTTTATATCAAGACAGAAAAATGGGCTTTTATGCCGATTCTCAACGGTGATAGATACTGTTAGTGATTACAATATGACAGATGAAGAATATATTGAAATGT
>NZ_KV804469.1:1396-2205 GCF_001811315.1 Bacteroides sp. HMSC067B03
ATATATTGAAATGTGTGCCCAAAAGGCAAGGGAGGAAGCTCAAGAGACATTAAAACATTCTCTTCGTCCGTTTGAAGAGGTAAAAGCATCTTTTGTACCTACCAATATGAGCCGTGATGAGTTCAACAGAATTTTAAGATTAATGGAAAAAGAATAACTGGAAACATGAAACGATTTAATACCCAAACAAGGTTTGTCCCCCTAAAGATAGATGAAGACTTTAATGTGGGACATATTCAATCGAAAGACGGAAAAGTAAAAGACTTTAAAACGCGCAAGGCAGTTGAGAAGTATTGCAAAGAAAATCATTGCATTTATTGCGAAGAAAAATACATATTCTACAAATGATTGTCTGCCCGAAAAAAGCCGCGCAAAGATTTTTTCCTGCGCGGCTTAATTTTATATTCTCAAATTACAGCAATCATCCGGACTGCAGTTTACATTCTCTTTCCAATACTGAAAATGACTGTCCACATCCTCACAAACCGAAATCTCCCTGAACCCTGAAATCTTATTTAGATATTCGATTTTTCGCTCCAGCTGCAGATGATTGTACCCTGCATGCTTCAGGGTGTATTCGGAATAGTCAATATCCAACCATTGCTTCACCCACGTGTTTATCCGTAAAAATTCCACCAGAATTTTATCACATTTGATACTGTTCAGAACCCTAAAATCAATAAATTGCGGGATAAATGGGGATAATCTGACAGCCACATCAAACCCTTGTTCCTGCGGCTTCTCAATAGCTTTAATCCGTGCGGATGGCAGACATGCCTTTTCAAATGTACGTGAAAGTGTGTCATCCG
>NZ_KV804470.1:0-699 GCF_001811315.1 Bacteroides sp. HMSC067B03
CACCCACATTATCCAGTGTGACTTCGGGATAATAAGGTTCTCCACCGTATGCTTCCGCATTAAACCAGTCGATGATTTTGATATAAGCGTCGATTATGGTGTTAACGGTCAAACCTTCGAAGCCATTGCGGATCGCTTCTATATCCGAGTTCTCGATAACTTCATCCAGCAGATAGTTCCCGGTAAGTACGGGCTTCTCTACCTGATTACCGTTTTCATCCAGTCCCCCGATACCGAGCTGCAGGATTTCCAGCACTTCCGAACCGTTCCCGATGAAATCACGGTTTGTGATACGGATATGGCGGAATACGACATTACCTTCCTGCGAATCGATTATATCGCGTATCATCTTTACAACGTCAATAAGCGGGCAGTTTTCCACGCGCAGTGTGGTGATGTTCGGCATGGATTCAACAACGATGCCTGTGTCCGCATTCAGCCCCTTATAGCTCAACTTATCGAGGTTCATCAACTTGAATTGTGTCATGGTGGTCGGCAATTCCGCATATTGAACCGGACAGCCACCGACAAAGTTGACAATCTGCAGGGAACTGCCGTATGCCAGCAGACGCAAAAGGCGTGTTGCCCCGGTCAGGTCAAGGGACACCAGCTTTTTGAAGTTCTCGACGTTCAGGAGTCTCATATACGGTTTTTCACCAAGTGGAAGGTCTGTGACGCTATTGTTGGCATATCCTTCGC
>NZ_KV804470.1:799-1267 GCF_001811315.1 Bacteroides sp. HMSC067B03
GGTCTGTGACGCTATTGTTGGCATATCCTTCGCGCTTGCTACCGAATACCAGTTCCTCGACTCGGATCAGCGTAGTGAAGTCCTTTGCCTGCGTACCGTCGATATTGACAGTACTCAAATCACCCAAAGACTTGATCTTTGATGCACCGATGATATAGATCGCGCTCGATGAGTTTGAACCGTCAAAATGGAATGTCACCTTTGAACCGTCTTCTTCCGCCCATGCTCCCTGTTGTGCAGCAGGCGTGTTGAATCCCGCCCACAATTTCCACTGTTCGCTTGCGGTCACTTCGATATTGATGTTCTCACCGATGGCACGGAACATGCACATGTTATTTGCCTTCAGGATCGTGCTGACACCGAAGTACGCATCGAGGAAATCATAACGGGCAGACACGTAGTAATGTCGGTAAGGGATACCCATACCGGAAATTACGTTGAACGCCTGACCGCCCGGATTGGTGATAT
>NZ_KV804470.1:1367-2972 GCF_001811315.1 Bacteroides sp. HMSC067B03
ACGCCTGACCGCCCGGATTGGTGATATACTTCGCTACCGAGTCACGGCAGGCAACGATTGCGGGTATCATCAGGTGGTCTTTTTCTTCCGATTCACGTAATACGGCTTCATAGGAGAAGGCAGACTCGCCACCCGGAAGGCGCGATGTACGGATTTTCTCTGCGGTCGCTGCAAGTCCGACCTGATCATAACGCCACATGCCTTGCCATACGACACTCATACGTCCGGCAAACACGTTTTCCCCTTCCATGACAGTATCAAGCATCACGTTATACGGAAGTTTGAAAATACCGGAGTTATTCTTGCCGTTCGTACTGTCCGAGTCATAATCGTGGTTCATATACCAGCGGTAAACACCGTCAGGGCAGAGGTACAAAGCCCACATGCTGTTTTTTGACAGCTGGTCGACGCCTGAATGATACAGGATACGAACCAAGTACGCGCGGAAAGAAGCCACGCTGCAATACTTGTCCATTTCCTCAACCAGTTTCCGGTATCGGTTTTCAATCGTGTCGCTGACCTGTACACCGTTGATGCTGATTTTGCCGCCTGCCATACGGTTCTTCGGATTACATGAATACACCCATTCACAAAACTGTTTCCAGCGGTACGGTGTCTTCTTTCCAAGCGCGTAGGCAAGACTCATGTCATCATTATCCGGTGTACGGAATTCAAAGAACATCGTCCATTTGGGAACAAGGCTTTCCGTTGACAGTTCCGCACCGTACAAGCCTTTCACCCACTTGCTGTGCGTCGATTGCATAGTCATGAAGTTATCGATGTCATCGAAGATGCACATTCCTTCATAATCGAGCATTTCAACACATTCAACCGGGTTCAGGACACGCCCGGTAACGACCGTTTTTTTACCGTTAAAAGAGATTGTCCCGGTTGTGTTCTTCCATGCCCCGTCGACATATTCCATGAACTTGTACGAAGCGTCCGTCGATTTGGTAAGCATGTAGATCGTATCCTGATCATAGTCGCCAGTATGGGACATGAAATAGGATTCCGTCACGTCCGGAAGGTCGGTGAAGTCGCCATAACTTAAACAGTCAGCATTGTATCCGGGAACGTCCTTGAAGCCGAAAGTCGGTGGGTTACCCTTGTCAATGTTCCAGTCACCACGACACCAAAAATAAGCATCGTTTATATTCCCGGTATCCGACTTGAAGACAAGCACACTGTTACCATCAATAGAGGTACGCAAGTCCAGTGTGTTGTTTTCATCCGCATAATACGCGTTTTGCGCTGGTGTCATGTATTCCTCGCCCAAAGCCTTCTGCATATCGTTATTGATACGGGAAATCGGGGTGTTCACCTTGTCGGGTGATGCATAGTTGACCTTCAGGCAGACTTTGTCGAACGGAATACTTTTGCCACGTAGAATGATTTTTTTGTTTGCGATTGCGTCGAGCAAAGCCTGCGGAGCAAGTTCCGGATACATTGCGCGGATGGTTGCCTTTTTCAGCTTGTATTTCCTGTTCTTATAGGTCGGATAGAAAGCGGATGTCGTACCCTGATTGGTCGTTTCCACATTCTCGAAAATAAGGCTCATGCCTTTGTCCTTACAGAACAGGTACAGGTCTGTATATATCTTGGTGG
>NZ_KV804470.1:3072-4041 GCF_001811315.1 Bacteroides sp. HMSC067B03
CTGTATATATCTTGGTGGACGTATCCGTTACGTTATCAAGCGTTTCAAGTTTATAGTCCCCATGTGGCATTTCCACCAGACAGTCGCACATTTCAAGTGCTTTGTTCAGGTCGATTTTGTTGTCGGTAAGGATGTCATTCTTTTTGTTCAAAGCGATCATTTCGTCCGTGTCGGACTTCCCGATTACAAACTCGTCGTTGATTTGTTCGTCAGCCATTTCCTTTTCCCATGAAAGCAAACGGTACATGTACAGTTCCCCGGCTGTTCCGGAGAAGCTGATTTGTTCGGACTGCTTGATCGCGCTTTGTCCTGCCGTATACTTGGATGCGCCAATCAAGTCCCCGTCGCAATATAGCTTGATATAGCCTTTGCCGTCCTCTTCCGCATTTGCCTTTTCAATGACGAAGGCAAACTCGTAGATGTCACCCGGTTTGAAATACCGTTCGATAAGTTCAGTTCCGAGTGCTTTGAAGTACACACATTTTGAAGTGATACGCCATCCGATTTGGTTTGCTTCGTCCCAGCATGACACGACGTTCGCATCAGGATCGGCAGCGTTCTGCGTCTTTATTTTGATAATGGTAGTCGATCCGGTCTGCTCAATGTTGGTACGGTTATAGGGACGATAAGTACACAATGCGGTGGCATCATCCGAAACCTTGAACGCTTTTCCTTCGGTCTTATCGATGACAAAGGCATTCGTGGAATAGTTGAACCCGTTCTGCTTCATTTCGTAAAGTCCGTACAGCCATGACTTGTCCTGATCCGAATTGTCCTTGTCTGCCGGATTGAAATAAATCATATAGCTGGAATCACCGTTGATGTCAATGACAGAACTATTAACGGAGTACTCGATCGTATTGCTTTCTCCAGCTCCGCATTTTCCGTAAATACCCAACACGTTCCTGATATTGTCCGCAATCGAAAAGCCGTCAACACGGGTGGACAGGTTGAATGTACTGTTACGTC
>NZ_KV804470.1:4141-7867 GCF_001811315.1 Bacteroides sp. HMSC067B03
AATGTACTGTTACGTCCTACTGATACGGTAGTCATCACCGTATCGGTTTCACTATTGTCTCCGGTAGAGGTATTGGTAACTTTTGCGACCTTGTGTATTTCAACATGGGCATCGGTAGCGACATGACCGGGATCATAGCACGCCACTTCGATATTGAGGTTTGCGTACTGTTTAGCAGCCCATGCTGTTTCCGTGTCTTCCGAATGTGCCAGCGCGACAACAGGCATAAGGCTGGACGGATTAACGATCATTACGTCAAAGAACTGGTAGTTCGACCATACGCCCGATTCCACGTCCTGTGCGACGACTTTGATAGTATATGCACCATGTTTCAGTCCCAAAGACGAAACGTTGATTTGCAAGTCCTGTGAGCGTGTAGAAGCCACGCTGGTCTGTGAGATCAGCTTCCATTCGTCACCTGTTTTGATATGAGCCGTAACGGTTGACTTATTGGCAGAGGACAGTTTGAACACGTCCGTCATGGTGACGAGTCCCGAACCTTCCTGCAATGTTTTGTACAAAGCCCATACACGGGAAAGTTTCAGGTTTACAGCCGTGACGCTGATTGTCTTCTGTGCGGTATTTCCCCCGTCATCGGTAGCAACGACCACGAACTTGCGGTTCATCGCTTCACTGAAATAGCTTTTAACGGGAATCGTGAAAGTGTAGTCCGTATCTGACGAGGAACTTTCCCGGTTCACGTTGAAAGTTTCAAGCGTTTCACCTGTTGACTTGTCTTTCAGTTGCAGGGTTTCGATGTTGTTGTATGAAACCATCTCACCCGATCCGGTACGCGACATGATCGCAAGCCTGATTGTCAGGTCGTCAGTTCCGAGTGCGGCATACAAGGAGGTCTTTTGCGGATAGATGTACACGATTGTCCCGGCAACGTCCCCACCGCCACCAGTTCCGACTGCAAAGGTGAAACCGTCGCCTAGCGGCATTCCTTCCGCATTTTTCATATATACACGCACCGTCCCGTCTTCTGCCTGTTCTCCATCCACGTCAACGGGCATGGCATCATAAATAGCACCGCCTGCTACCGGATTAGTGCTGTCCTTGATAATTTCGGAATCAGTATCGACAGTTCCTCCGGCAGTAGAACCGAAGTCAGTCCATGCTGCCAAGTCATTATAATCGGCACGGGACGCGCACAACTGTTTGGATTCAAATGTTTCCTTTCCGGTACGGTAGATAATAACCACACCGGGCTTGATACATTCCGTTTCATTCGCTGTCTCGTAAGCTGTCAAGGCATTGATAGCTGTTTGAAGAATATAATATCCGCTTGATAGTGGTGCAATTTCATCGACCAGTAGCACCGCGCCTTTGCCCGTCATGTCACCACCAGCACCACCGAAGTCCGTCCAGTTCGTTTCTGTGGCAAAACCTTCAAGGGATGATCCGGCAAACTGCTTTGACTCCCATTCACCATCAGCAACTTTATAGGTTAATACTATACCCGGTTTGCGGTAAGTTATATTATCCACATCCTCCCTTTCCGTTATTGCGGCAATAGCTGCGGGCAAGGAATAGACAGAGCCGCCACAAATTTCGTTGACATTGATAACGGACAGGGCTTTATACGCCAGCGACAAGCCGGAAGACGCGGTAGTCTGTGCACCTTCAGCCAATTTCTTTGCCGCTTTTGCCGACAAGTCCGCGGACGCAGCTAGCTGCATCGCGTCGGAGTCGGCAGAAAGTAATGTTCCGGCATAGTAGATGTATGATTTATTGCCGAACAAGTATATTTTATTCTCGTGCGGGTGTGTCCGGTCGGTGTTCATATAGTTATCAACACCTTTCCAACTTGGATAATATTTGTTATCTACGAAATAGGCAAATTTACCCTTACTGGCAATAAACACAATCTTACCGCCTTCAGCGGTTGCACTGGACTGCTCCAGCACGATGGAAGAGTCTGTTGCGATTTCGTCGAAGCGTTCCGTAGAGTGATGTACGAAATCTACCATTAAAGAAGACACGTCCTGTGATGTACTGTTGGCATCGTCGGAAAGGCTTTTAAGTTTACCCCATACTGTCCCGTCTTCGCTTTCCGATGCTTCTTCCGTACCGACGTTATCGGACAATCTTCCGATATCCTCATTCGCTTTTTTTGCGGATTCTGCGGCTTCATCTGCTTTCTTTTGTGCAGCATCTGCCGTTTTCTTTGCCGTCTCTACATCTTCTTTTTTTGCGTATACGGAAAGGTTACCTGTCGTGCTGACAAGTTTCCAGCCCGGATTTTGAAAGGCGTAGATGTTGCCATTATCGGCTGCATCGGGGTGACTCTCATCATATACCGTCACAATTTGACCGAATTTCAACGGCTTTCCGTCAGAGCCAGCCGGGGAAGTACTGTCCGCGTTCATCTTCGCAACGGTCGTATATGTATTGCGGATACCCAGTCCCACCTGATTCTTTTCCGCTTCATTGATGACATCCAGTGTCTCATCAATCAAACCGCCCACCTCGTCAGGTGATATGGATAAGGAATCTTTCTTTGCAGAAAGTTCCTGTGCCCGTCTTTTTAATTCGTATATTGTTGCCATTATATTACTTCTTTACTAAAAATTGAACCTGATAGGAAAAACCTTCGGGAAAGTCTCTTATAGCTTCCTGTTTGGATATGTCATATATATATGCTGCCCCATTTACAAGTTGGAAAGTATGAATTGCGGCAAAATTGTCATTCCTTACAACAATTTGAGGTTTGCGGTCTGCTTCATAATAGTCATAATATACCCACGGTGAAGAAGCACCCGAAAAAGCCTTCAAAGCCCTAAAATTAATTTTAACGATATCAAAACCCTGATTGCTTTTGAACACTTTAAAAGAGACCGAAAGACTATCTTCAGGGATGCCACCACTTACTTTGGTACGAATCTCTTTTTCTTCATAAATCATCAGGTAATCATTCATGCTTTTTACCGAAGAAGCAGACACATAAATATCCGACGAGGTAACCGTATCAGTGAGTTCCACTTTTCGGTATTGATACACATTGTTTTCGGATGTATTTTCATATATTTCCTTTTGACCTTCCGTGCTGACCACTTTCCAGTATAGGTTAGCGTTCAAGCCACCTTGAAAACTGCCTTCCTCCACCCTGTAAACTTCCCCGTTAATGGCTATATAACCTTCTTCCCAGCTATAAGTCGTCGGATGTCCGGCAATAGCGATAGGAGGCGGCACATTACACCCGGAAAGAATGACATTGCCGTATGTACTGACTATTCCTTTCACAGTGTCCGCAAATGCGCTTTGCATAAAGTCCAAATCATCCAAATAAAATGGCTGCCCGCCTTCTTTAAATAACAGTTTATTCATATTCGTATATTTTAAGGACGTAGGTTCGTCCGGCTGGTTTATAATAGTCTATCAAATTTTTAATTTCACCCTCATACGCTGACAGAAACGACGGTATGTTCACCATGTAATTCCCTGAATAGTTTCCTTCACCGCGCTGCTGGATATATTTTATTTCCGCCCCTTCGCTCCGTTTATGCAGATAGGACGGTATTTGCTCTTCCCTACGGTGATACAGGTACGACTCCTTTCCCGCAATATCGGTGATGTATATTTCCCTGTTTTTTAAGAAAAACCTGTCGTTTAGAACTTTCTCGATATATATCACCTGACCGTTTATATTCAGCTTGTCAATAGCCTGTTTACGGTAACTTTTAAACAGAGTGTAAATGAAGATTAAAGGGAGAAGGAAGATGG
>NZ_KV804471.1:0-152204 GCF_001811315.1 Bacteroides sp. HMSC067B03
GATTCGAACCCACGACCCCCTGCTCCCAAAGCAGGTGCGCTAACCGGACTGCGCTACACCCCGAAAACTTTTAACCGAACTCCCTCTTTTCTTTGTAGTCGGGGTAGCGGGATTCGAACCCACGACCCCCTGCTCCCAAAGCAGGTGCGCTAACCGGACTGCGCTACACCCCGCTACTTTTAAAGGGTTGTTCTTTTCAAAAGCGGTGCAAAGATAGGGAGTATTTTTTAATTATCAATAGCTAAATGAATGTTTTTTATGGGTTAATTTACAATCGACTGAAATTCATCAGTTTGCAAGTTAACTTTTTTTCTTGGCAGAAATAAGAAGCATCATTGGACGTCGAAGTTCATCTTTCATTTCCGGGATAGTATCCAGCATAATCTTACTCGGTTCCGGTTCTATTAATTCACATATCTCAAATCCGGTCTGAAGAAGGCTATTGATATAAGTAGTCAAGGTCTTATGATACTTGACAACTTCTTCGCCTAAAAAAACGGCAGTACGTTTACCCTCATTGAAATAGCGGTCTACAGGCCAGTGAGCAGGCTTTCCTTCTTGATCGTAGTACCAATCCTGATTACCATAGGCTGTGAATATCGGATGCTCTACTGAAAAGACAAAAGAGCCTCCTTTAGTAAGGCAACTGCTCACTTTGCGGCATATATTAATAAAAGATTCCAAATAGTGGAATGTCAATGAACTAATTACAATATCATAAGTCTCCGGTTGAAAATCGAAATCCTCAATAGCCATACATTTATATTCAATGAATGAGGAAGAATTTCTTTTCTGCGCTTCTTCCAACATTTTTTCGGGAATATCGATTCCGGTCACGTTTTTTGCTCCATGCTCAATAGCATAGATGCAATGCCAGCCGAATCCACAGCCTAGATCCAGTACTCTTTTGCCGATGAAATCCGGTAACATTTTCTGTAATATATGCCATTCTCCGGCACCTTTCAATCCTTCTACAGAGCGGGACATTTGAGCATATTGACTGAAGAAACGATCATCGTCATATTTATTTTTTTTCATAACTTACATGAGGGTTATATTAGATGAACAAATATATGCATTTGTGCGATTATTGGTATGAATTAACTGAAAATAAAATCAGATAGGATGAACTATCCTTTGCTGTTTTCTGTTTTCAAAGTAGAAAACTAAAAATAAAAAAGCCATATGAAAACAAAAAAGCAAAAAGAAACGAATGAAAAGGAAATCCCTTTGTTAGAACAAAAAGGATATGAAAGAATGGTCAATGAGATCGTTCCGGTTCAACAAGTGGAAGCTTATCGAAAACCGACTCAGAAAGCGGTAAAAGAAGCTGTGAAGGAATTGAATCCTGATACAAATAGTTTGGGTAGCAGAGGATGATTGAAATACTGAATGACAATCATTATGCTACTTTTTATATGCCCTGTAATGCTGATGACTTAGATGAAAATAAGCCTTAGATTGGCTTTTTATCTCTTTTTTATCAAGGAAAAATAGCTTCCTCACTGAGGAAGCAAGCGTTGGTTTTAAACCAACGAGGTGTTCCTTTTAAACCAACAAGCACATTAGTCGTACAACATAGTGCATATATTAACCTGTTTTATACAATATCAGTCTGTGTTTTTGCATATTATTGCATTTGTTTATGCAGTTTGTTTTTTGGTTCATAGCTTTTAGCGCAACCTTTTTTCAATATAATCTTAAAAATAGCACATCACGGTACAAATATCCATAACTCTTATTTGGGAAAAGTGAGGATAAAGCTGCTTCCTTTGCCTACTTCCGATTTTACATTGATACTTCCTTCATGTAGAGTCATTATTTGCTTACATAAACTTAATCCGATGCCCGAACCGGATGTTTTGGTAGTAAAGAAAGGAACAAATATTTTATCCAGCACATCGGGCAGAATGCCTTCTCCATTGTCAGATATCGTTAATGCAGTGTTTCCGGTAGAGAGTTTTTTTACTTTTACCTGAATATTTTTATCAAGTTTCCGATTACATGCTTCGCGAGCGTTCTTCAGCAGATTGATAAGAACTTGTTCTATTTGTGTCCGGTCTGCATTTAATTTCAATTCGGGTGAGGGAGCTTCAAACTGAAACTCTTCTTCCGGAAATAACTTTTTTAAGTCCGTGAATAATTCTGCAACAGAAATCTGTGTGCGGATAGGAGTAGGGATTCGTGTCAGGCGGCGATAGTTCTCTACAAATTCTAGTAATCCTTTACTTCTCCTGTGAATGGTCTGCATGGCTTGCAGCATAACAGAATATTCTTTCTCTCCGGGTTGGCTGGGAATTCCTCTTTCACTTAATGTTTCCGAAAGTGAGATGATAGGTGTGATAGAGTTCATGATTTCATGAGTCAGTACACGTATTAGCTTTTGCCAGGCCTCCATTTCATTGCGTTCCAGTACCGAATGAATATTTTTTAAGCTGATCAACTGCTGTTCTCTTCCTTGAGTGGCAAATGTGGTGCATGAGACGGCCATTTCCAGCACAGTATTATTCTGTTCGATACGAATAACAGGTGTATCACTGGTAGCAGAAGCTTTCAGTAAGCTCTCCGGTAACTGAGATATTTGTCCTAAATGAGTGACGGCTGCCTGATTCATCCATTCTATATGCCCGGCTTTGTCGGCAACAAGTACTGCCGTATCTACCTTATTCAATAAGTTTTCGTAGTATTGGTGCTTAATCTCTTCTGCCAGTAACTTTCCCCGAAAGTCTTTTAAAGTATCCGAAAGTTCCTCCGCCCATTCATTCATTATTTTATTTTTGAAAGGCGGGTGAAAAGTTTGCATCATATCATTATAGCGAAGGCCGTCTGTCAGCCGTCGCAAAAGAGCGATTTGCTTGAACTGCATGCGGTAGAGATGCACGGCGGTAATTATCAGCAATATCATGCAAATAGTAGTACTGAACCATAACTGTTTTTGAAATAACAGATAGCTACCGATAGAAAGCAATACTATCAATAAAATGTGTAAAACCACTCTGATTGCAAATCGTTTCATAAGCCTAGTTTTTCAAGTTTGCGATATAAGGCAAAACGGGTAATACCTAAATATTCGGCAGCACGGGAAATATTCCCTTCACTAAGTTTCATGGCTTTTTCAATGGTTTGTCGTTCAATTTGTTCCAGGTTCAAAACGGTCTCTTCCTCCTTCTTTTGTTTGGGGGTAGCGTGGAATTGGAAGTTTTCGGGTTTTAATAAAGAACCGTCTCCCAAGATTACTACACGTTCCATCGTATGTTGCAACTCCCGCACATTGCCTGGCCATGCATATTTCAGCAGTTTGTTTTTGGCTTCTCGTGTCAGACCGCGCATTTCCTTTTTATATTTGCGTGCGTAGCGGTCCAGAAAATATTCGGCGAGCAGAATAACATCATTTCCACGTTCGCGTAGCGGTGGGATATGTATTTCAATTGTATTAATACGGTATAGTAAGTCCTGACGGAAGCTTCCTTCATCTACCATGCGGCGAATGTCTGCATTTGTGGCACAAATCAGGCGGACATCAATAGGCACGGCTTGTGTACTTCCCAAACGGCTGATCTGGCGCTTTTCGATAGCTGTAAGCAGCTTCGACTGCATGGGAAGTGAAAGATTGCCGATTTCATCCAAAAATAAAGTGCCATTGGTGGCCACCTCCATCCGGCCAGCCTTTGACTTTTTGGCATCGGTGAAAGCGCCTTTTTCAAATCCGAATAGTTCGCTTTCGAATAATTGTTCGGGGATACTTCCCAGGTCGATGGTTACAAATGGCTTGCCGTATCGCGGTGAACAGCGGTACAGGAGTCTGGCAATTACGTCTTTGCCGGTTCCGTTTTCGCCCAGAATCAGAATGTTGGCATCCGTGTTGCTTAGCTTGTTGATGGTTGTGAAGACTTCCTGCATAGCGGGAGATTCGCCGATAATATCTCCTTCCGGAGAACTTTGACCGCTGAGTACTTCTACTTGTTCTTTTAAGATAGTAACTTCTCGCTGAGATTGACGCAACCGTATACCGGAGGTTAACGTTGCCAATAGTTTTTCTTTTTCCCACGGCTTGGGAATAAAATCTGTCGCACCGGCTTTAATCGCTCGTACAGCTTTATCCGTATCTGCGTATGCTGTCATAAAAATGACAATAGCTTGCGGATCGATTAGCAATATTTGTTTCAAACTTTCAAACCCTTCCTGTCCGCTAATAGCATCGCGGCTGAAATTCATATCCAATAAAATAAGATCGGGCTGGAAGGTCGTCATAAAATGTTCGATACGGTCGGGAGTAGTGGCTACTTTTATCTTTTCCGTATAAGGCTCCAGCAACAGGTTAAGAGCGAAGAGTACATCTTCGTTGTCGTCTACTATAAGTATCTTACCTAATTTGTTTACTTCTTCCATATCTCAGTAATCTGTTAGATTCGTCGTTTTTCATTCATACTTTTGATGGATGTTATGTTCCAAGGGCAAAGATATAGATAATAATCATGTGCTGTATGTGCGATTGCGCACTAAATTTGTGCGTATCTGCACACATGTTGTTATGACTGTTAAATCGTATATTGCTGATATATAGAGTGATATAGCAATGGCATAGGTTTTGAATAGCAAATAGTAAATAAAACGAAGAATGAACCTGAGAATAATCTATATAACTATTGGAATTTTGTCGACAAGATTACTGGCTGCTCAAAATCAAACCATGGAGTTGACTTTGGAACAAGTGGTGAATATGGCACGGCTAGAATCTCCCGATGCACAGACTGCCCGTCACAGTTTCCGGTCTTCTTACTGGAACTATAAATATTATCGTGCTAATTATTTGCCTTCTTTGAATTTATCATCCGATCCCAACCTTAATCGTGCTATTAATAAAATAACGATGGGAGATGGTTCGGTTAAGTTTGTCGAACAGAATTTGTTGAATACAGACCTCACTTTGAATCTTTCACAAAACATCCCTTGGACCGGAGGTTCTCTCTTTCTTGAAACTTCTGCCCAGCGTATGGATTTATTTAGCGAACATAAATATTCGTGGCAAACTTCACCCGTGATGATAGGATATCGTCAGTCTCTTTTTGGTTACAATAGTCTGAAATGGGATAAACGCATTGAACCGGTGCGCTATCAGGAGGCAAAGAAGAGTTATGTGGAGACATTAGAATTGGTTTCTGCCAATGCGATTAATAAATTCTTCGCATTGGCCACTGCACAAAGTAATTATGACATTGCTTCTTTTAATTATGCCAATGCCGATACATTATATCGCTATGCCCAAGGGCGTTATAATATAGGTACGATTACAGAGAATGAAATGCTGCAACTGGAACTCAATCGCTTGACAGAAGAAACAAATCGTATGAATGCCCGTATCGAAATGGATAATTGTATGCAGGAACTCCGTTCTTATCTGGGTATACAAGAAGACCGTGAGCTTCGTGTACGTATCAGTCCGCAGGTTCCGGATTTCAGTGTCAATCTGAATGAAGCACTGGCATTGGCGTACGAAAACAGTCCGGACATTCAAACGATGAAACGTCGGAAACTGGAAAGTGAAAGTGCCGTGGCAAGAGCCCGTTCTAATGCAGGTTTGAAAGCAGACATATATCTTCGTTTCGGTTTGACGCAGACTGCCGATAACCTGCCGGATGCTTATCGGAATCTGCTGGATCAACAATATGTTAGCCTGAGTATCTCTCTTCCTATTTTAGATTGGGGACGCGGTAAAGGGCAGGTGCGGGTAGCGCGTTCTAACCGTGACCTGGTTTATACTCAGGTGGAACAAAACCGGACGGATTTTGAACTGAATATCCGCAAATTAGTGAAACAATTTAATCTGCAGACACAGCGGGTGCGTATTGCCGCCCGCACAGACGAAACGGCTCAACGAAGAAATGAAGTTGCCCGTAAGCTTTATATATTGGGGAAGTCTACCATCCTCGACTTAAATGCTTCTATTTCAGAAAAAGATAGTGCCCGCCGTAATTATGTTTCGGCTTTATACAATTACTGGAGTTTATACTATACGCTCCGCAGTATGACACTTTATGATTTCGAACGGAATGAACAGCTGACAGAGGATTATAATCTTCTTATTGAATAGAAAATTAATGATTGAATATATAACCAATAAAAACACAAAATACCATATAAGATCATGGATATAAAATTAGAAAAGAAACCGTGGTACATTCGTTATAGATACTATCTGATGGGAGGTCTTTTATTTGCCGCCTTTCTGGGTTATGTAGTTATCTTGTCATTAGGTCCCCGAAAATTGCGTATTGACGCCGAGAATGTTCAGATAGCGGAAGTCAAAGAGGATAATTTTATGGAATATGTAGATGTAGAAGGACTGATTCAGCCGATATTGACCATTAAAGTCAACACCCGTGAAGCAGGAAGCGTTGAAAGCATCGTTGGCGAGGAAGGAAGTCTGCTTCAGCAGGGAGATACCATTCTTATCCTTTCCAATCCGGATTTGCTTCGCAGCATTGAAGACCAGCGTGACGAATGGGAGAAGCAAATGATTACCTATCAGGAACAGGAGATAGAGATGGAGCAGAAGAGCCTTAACTTGAAGCAACAAGCTCTGACGAACAGTTACGAGCTGGAACGACTGAAAAAGAGCATAGCCCTTGATCGGGAAGAATTTCAAATGGGAGTAAAGAGTAAGGCACAACTGCAAGTTGCTGAGGATGAGTATAACTATAAGCAGAAAAACGCAGCCTTGCAACAAGAAAGTTTGCGACATGATTCTGCCGTTACGATGATTCGTAAAGAGTTGATTCGCAATGATCGGGAACGGGAACGCAAAAAATATGAACGTACTCACGAGCGATTGGATAATCTGGTGGTGACGGCTCCTGTAAAAGGACAACTTAGCTTTGTCAGAGTTACTCCGGGCCAACAGGTTTCTTCCGGTGAAAGCATTGCTGAAATAAAGGTACTCGATCAATATAAGATACATACTTCGCTTAGCGAATATTATATTGACCGGATAACTACCGGGCTTCCGGCCACTGTCAATTATCAGGGAAAGAAATACCCGTTGAAAATAACGAAAGTGGTACCTGAGGTAAAAGATCGTATGTTTGATGTTGATCTGGTCTTTACGGGGGATATGCCCGATAATGTGCGGGTTGGTAAGAGTTTCCGTGTGCAGATAGAACTGGGGCAACCGGAACGGGCGCTCATTATTCCACGCGGCAATTTTTATCAGTCCACGGGAGGACAATGGATTTATAAAGTGAACGCTTCGAAGACAAAAGCGATCCGTGCGCCATTAAGTATTGGTCGCCAGAATCCGCAGCAATACGAAATTACAGAAGGTTTACAACCGGGAGATTGGGTAATTACGACGGGATATGATACCTTTGGCGATGCGGAGGAGTTGGTATTAAATTAATAACTCGGACACGATTTTAATATATTATGATAAAGTTTTATTTTAAAGTAGTATTTAGAAACTAGTGGAAGCACAAGATAAGGAATGAATGCTATAATTTTTTTAATATACTATTATGATCAGAACTATTAATTTACAGAAGATTTTCAAAACCGAAGAGGTAGAAACTTGGGCATTGAATAATGTGAGCATCGAAGTGAAACAGGGTGAGTTCGTTGCCATTATGGGACCTTCCGGTTGTGGAAAGTCAACATTACTCAATATTCTTGGACTATTGGACAATCCGACAGGGGGAGAGTATTACCTGAATGGAACCGAAGTATCCAAATATACAGAATCTCAGCGCACCAGTCTTCGCAAAGGGGTAATCGGTTTCGTTTTTCAGAGTTTCAATCTGATAGATGAATTGAATGTCTATGAAAACATTGAATTGCCTCTGCTCTACATGGGTATCTCAGCTTCCGAACGTAAAAAGAGAGTTGAGGCTGCTATGGAACGGATGGCTATCACTCATCGTAGCAAACACTTCCCGCAACAGCTTTCCGGAGGGCAGCAACAACGTGTTGCCATCGCCCGTGCAGTAGTTGCCAATCCTAAACTGATCCTTGCCGATGAGCCTACCGGTAATCTGGATTCAAAGAATGGCAAAGAAGTGATGGGACTATTGAGTGAGTTGAATAAAGAAGGAACCACCATTGTTATGGTGACACACTCACAGCACGATGCAGGTTATGCCGACCGTATCATTAATTTGTTTGATGGTCAGGTAGTAACGGAAGTCAGCATGTAATATATTGAATAAGGTATCATGATAAAACACTATTTGAAAGTAGCCTTTCGCAATTTGGCAAAATACAAGACACAGACCCTTGTCAGTATCATTGGATTAGCTGTCGGTTTCACTTGTTTTGCGCTGTCTGTCTTATGGATTCGTTATGAAATGACTTACGACACTTTCCATGAGGGAGCCGACCGTATCTATATGGTACGTGCGCATTATACTGATTCTCCGGGTAGCATATCCAATTCCACTCCTTACCCTTTATCGAGTTATTTGCAGGAGAAAATGCCGGAGATTGAAGCTGCTGCTTCCACTTCCATATATCGGGAAATGAAATTTCGTATGGGAGATAATGAGCACGAAGTAGTAATGGCTGCGGCAGATTCTGTTTTCATGAACTTTTTCAATATACAGTTACTGAAAGGTACGGTCAACTTCCTGAAGGAGAATGACCCGGAAATTGCTATTACAGAGGAGTTTGCCCGAAAACTTTTCGGTAATGAAGAAGATGCTTTGGGAAAAGAAGTGGAGCTGAACGGACGTTCCCGTAAGATAGGTGCCATTGTGAGCGGATGGTCCCGTCATTCTAATATACCATACAGTGTATTGGTTTCGGCAAGACATTATCCACGTTGGGGCAGCAAAGGAGAACAGTTGTTTGTTCGTGTTCGTGCAGGAGTGGACAGGGATACTTTTCAAAAGAAGATAGATAGCATCGATTTGTTGAATATCCCCAAGGAAAGTGAACTCTCGAAACTGCTGATAACACCTGTTTCAGCTTTGCGTTATTCGGATTATGTTTCCAAAGTAGATGTCGTCATTTCTTTCAGTTATATTTTTTACTTCTCATTGGCAGGCGGATTGGTTATCATCTGTTCGTTATTCAATTACCTGACGCTTTATATCAGTCGGCTCTGCATGCGCAGTCGTGAGATGGCACTTCGTAAAGTAAATGGTGCGAGTAATGCCTCCTTGTCGGTTCAGTTTGGCATTGAACTGTTCCTGATTTTATGCATTGCCCTGCTATGCGGACTGTTGATGATAGAACTGAGTATGTCCCGATTCCTGAATTTTACGCAGATAGAGGCTGGTTCCTACTACGGGGAGATTATGGTGTATCTTCTGGTTGTAATCATCTTGTCTTTCCTGTTTGCGCAGATTCCGTTATCTTATTTTCGTCGTCGGACGTTGCAGGAAGCGATCAAAGGGAAGGTGGTAACTGCCAGACCTTATTTGTTTCGTAAGATAGGAATCATCATGCAGTTGGTTGTCAGTCTTGCTTTTATCTTTTGTACGGTTGTCATGATGAAGCAGCTTTATTTTCTGAAGAATACGGATTTAGGGATGGAGCGTCATAATATTGGCAATGTAGCCTTGTGGAATGGAGACATTAAGCAATGGCCGGGAAAGATAGCGGCTTTGCCTATGGTAACGGAGACTTTGCCTCCTTCATATTTCCCGATTATTCCTACAGGACCGATGATGTATGTCGAGATAAACAACTGGGATGATTCGCCGAAAGTGGTGGAAGAAGCTGTAACTGTCGGCATGTTACCTGGCAAAGAAGAGTTCTTTCAATTCTATGATTTGAAATTACTTGAAGGGGAGTTTATATCAGACAAGAATCAAGGAAATGAAGTTGTGATAGATGAGAATACGTGCCACAAGTTTGGGTGGAAACAAGCTTTGGGCAAAAGCTTCTATTATGAGCAGAATGGTCAACGCCGTGGATACAAGGTCGTTGGAGTAGTCAGGAACTTAAGTTACCGGCCTCCTACGAGTGAACCCGGGCTGGTTGCCTTTCAGCATCCTAAAGCACAAGAATATCTGTTGAATCG
Organism: Bacteroides sp. HMSC067B03; assembly: GCF_001811315.1. Lineage (NCBI taxonomy): Bacteria > Pseudomonadati > Bacteroidota > Bacteroidia > Bacteroidales > Bacteroidaceae > Bacteroides > Bacteroides sp. HMSC067B03. Next base: position 10,016 of record NZ_KV804471.1, read on the forward strand.
TGCCAGCATTCTTTTTAAATTTAGAGAAGGTATGTGGAATGAATGTCGTGCGGCTATAGAGAAGCTGCACAAAGAAGAATTTCCGAATGCCTATATGCGGTTGTTCAATGAAGAAGAGGAATACAATAAACATCTCCGCTCTGAAGATGCACTGATGAAGCTGTTGGGTTTTGTATCGTTGGTTTGCGTTATTATTTCTGTATTCGGAGTTTTCTCATTGGTGACGCTCTCTTGTGAACAACGACAAAAAGAAATAGCTATACGAAAGGTGAATGGAGCACAAATTCGTCATATCCTCCATCTGTTTTTCCGGGAATATTTATTGTTGCTGATCATTGCTGCTGTTATTGCATTCCCTGTAGGATACGCTGTGATGAGGAAATGGATTGATAATTATGTAAGGCAAACGGCAATAGATGGCTGGATATACATAGGTATCTTTGTGGTGGTAGCTATTATTCTTTTACTTAGCATCATCTGGAGAGTATGGAAAGCTGCCCGCCAAAATCCGGCAGAAATAATCAAAAGCGAATAACATAAACACAATGCTATGATATATCATTATTTGAAAATAGCTTTTCGTAATCTGATAAAGTACAAAACGCAGAGTATCGTAAGTATTGTCGGTCTGGCAATTGGTTTTACCTGTTTTGCGTTATCAGTGCTGTGGATACGTTATGAAATGACGTATGATGACTTTCATGAGGGATCAGAACGCATCTACTTGGCAGGCAATAAATTTGCATTGCAGGGAGATGGCTTTTCTTATCTTTCATCCAGTTTATTGGCAGATTATTTGGATAAGAACTGCCCGGAGGTGGAGAAAGCATGTCATGTGATGGCGGGTTCTGAAGCGGAGCCGGTACTATATCAGAAGACAGAGTATCAGATGATGCAGTTAAATGTCGATTCCAGCTTTGTCTCTATGTTCAACATAACTGTGTTGAATGGAGATAATCAGTTAAGGCTGGGAAAGAACCAGATTGCTATAACTGATAAAGCGGCCAAACGAATATTCGGAGATGAATTACCAATTGGCAAGCAAATAACCTTACCGGAAAATGATCATGCGGAAATGACAATTGTCGCGGTTGTGAAGTCGTGGGAAGGGCACTCTATATATCCTTTTGATATTCTACTACCTTATCCAGACTGGGAAGCACATTGGGGAAGGCAGCAATGTCATACTCTTTTCCGTGTTTACCCCGATACCGACATAAAAGCGTTGGAACAGAGACTGGCAGAATATAAGGTACAACAAGATTCGCATGAGCAGACCATATCTACTCCTATCGCTCTCTTGTCAACATTACGAAGTACTCATCCACAAGAAAATGTGAATGTCAAGTTGAATCATGTGCGTCTTTTTGCATGTATTGGGGTTTTAGTTATCATCTGTGGACTATGCAATTATTTAACGATGCTGATTACCCGTATTCGGATGCGTAAACGTGAATTGGCATTGAGAAAAGTGAACGGGGCTTCCAATGCCGGCCTGTTGTCATTGCTTCTTTCTGAATTGATATTGTTACTTGTTATATCATCGGGCATAGGAGCTATGTTGCTCGAACTGATCCTGCCTGTTTTTAAACGCTTGTCGCAGATTGACGAGAGTACTTCATTTTTCTATGGTGAAGTAAGTCTGTATATCCTGTCGTTGCTTGTGATGACAACGGGAATTGCTGCCATATTTGTATACTATGCCAACAAACGGACTTTGCTTGACAGTATCAGACACAAATCAAATCTTCATCTTTCCGGTTGGTTTTATAAAGCAAGTATTTTGTTTCAACTCTTTATTAGTATCGGTTTTGTATTTTGCACTTTGGTCATGATGAAGCAGTTAAACTATCTGTTGAATTCTAATGAGCTCGGACTGGAAAGGCATAATGTAGGAGTAATTGGTTCTACTTATGGATTTGAGAATGTTCCGTTTGAGAAAATACTGGATCAGATGCCTGATATCACAGAACGTCTGTATGGCTTTTATACTCCTATCCCTAAAATGATATTTTCTACACATGAAGTAAATGAATGGGAAGGTCAAGCAGATAAAGAACAACGCGTAAATGTAGAAAGTGAAACAATCAATCAGGAATTTGCAGACTTTTTCCAGGTCGGACTTATTGAAGGCAGTATGCTGGATGAGAAAGACGGAAAAGAGGCGGTTGTAGTGAATGAGTCTGCTGTAAAGGCTTTCGGATGGAATCAGCCGATAGGAAAGAAAATACGTATGGGCATTGATGAGGTATGTACGGTAAAGGGAGTTATTAAGGATATCTGTTATAATGCTCCCATACATCCGGTGACTCCCGCTGTTTTCTCTTTGGGTAGTAATAAGGATAGAGGGAATTTCATTTTTAAGTTTAAGGAAGGTACATGGGATACCGTTTCTAAAAAACTAAAAGAAGAGGCACATAAGGTCAATCCGAATGCAGACCTATTTCTGATTAATATGGAAGAGAGGTATAACGATTTTATGAAGTCGGAAAATACGATGATTAAGTTGCTGAGTGTTGTTTCTTTTATCTGTATCATCATTGCCGTATTTGGTATATTTTCCTTAGTGACGTTATCATGCGAACAGCGTCGGAAAGAAATTGCTATTCGGAAAGTAAACGGTGCAAGTGTAAAGGTTATTTTGAATTTATTCTTTAAAGAGTATCTGATTCTCCTTATCATTTCGTCATTCACGGCCTTCCCATTAGGCTACCTCATTATGAAACACTGGCTTGAAGGATATGTAAAGCAGACGCCGATAAGCTTTTGGATGTATGGAGGAATATTTGCCGGTATGCTACTTATTATATTTCTTAGCATCATCTGGAGAGTATGGAAAGCCGCCCGCCAAAATCCGGCAGAAGTAATCAAGAGCGAATAACATCATTATTAAATAAAAGTAATATGAAGAACCAATTGTCTGCTATCAGGACTTTATTCCGCTTCAGAACTTATACGATGATTAATATTATCGGGCTTGCAGTCAGTGTGGCTGCAACGCTGATAATAGTACGCTATATTCATCAGGAACTGACAGTTGATCGCTTCTGTAAAAATTTGGATCAACTGTCTATATTGACAGTGCAATGGAGTAATGGTAATGCTTCAATCATCGACAATACAGACTGGAATCATGATCCTAACTTTATAGATCCTTTGAAGAATCCGGAGATAGAGGCATATACCTATTGTGTCTCTTTTGAAGATGATTTTATTATGGTTGATAACCACCGTTATCTGGCTAATGTTTTGGTAACGGATAGTGTCTTTCTGAAGTTGATGGATTATCCGGTGATCTCCGGAATTAAGTCCATTCAAAAACCGGATGATGTGATCATTACCCGAAAATATGTCCGGCATCTCTTCGGAGATGAAGATCCGTTAGGTAAACAATTAACTTCTTCAGTCGGCACTACGCTTACCATTCGGGGAATCATTGATGAACCGAGTACAAAATCTTCTCTGTCATTTGATCTGATAGCTCCTGTTGATCAGGGAGAATATGTAAGTTGGAGCCGAATGGGATTTTGCATAGTACGTTTGACGAATGGAACAGACGTTACAAAGTATAATGAAAAGATATCTAAACCGCAGTCATTGTTTTGCTTTGGCAGTTCACCTATACAGTATAAACTACTTCCTTTGAAGGAGTTGTATTTTAATAAAACAGTGCGTTCGACGTCAGCAGCTTTTATGCGGGGAAATAAAGACCATGTAACTGTATTGTCTGTGGTGGCTTGTATGTTACTTTTAGTAGGTATTTTTAATTTTATCAACATTTATACCGTTATCGTTTTAAAGCGGGCACGTGAATTTGGGGTTAAGAAGGTGTATGGAGCAAGTAGTCTCCGGATATTTACTCAGATATATGCAGAGAATGTATGTATGGTTGCTGTTGCTTTATTGATTATTTGGATGCTGATAGAAGTAACTGCCGGTTTATTCGCATCGGTATATGCTATTCCTGTGAAATCTGATATATTATTCGACTTATCTCTGTCTTTGGCTCTGTTATTTGGGTTGCCTTTAGTCACGTCTGTTTTCCCTTTTTTACGTTATAATTATTCTTCTCCAATCACTTCTTTGCGTTCTGTAAGTGTTGGAGGGCATTCGATTATTTCCCGTGTCATATTCCTGTTTGTCCAGTATGTGATTACTTTTAGCCTGATAGTGATTGCACTGTTCTTTGTCCGCCAATTATATACGATGCTTCATGCAGACTTGGGATATCAGACAAAAAATATCATATCGGCTCAGTTCCTTTCACATGAAACGATGAATAAAGCATATGCGAGTGATGAAGAATGGCAAAAAGCACATGATTTGGAGCAGCATAAGGAACAAATCATTAAGCAGAAAATGGATGGGTGCCCTTTATTTGTATCGTGGGAGTATGGAGAAGCACCTATTCAGTTGGAGCCATATGTTCATGTAGAATGCAATGGTGAGAAACATAAAATGGCTGTTCTTCATGCAAATAAAGGCTATATGCAGATGTTTGGTCTGAAATTGAAAGAAGGAAGAGGATGGAATGATGAGGATCAGTTTGTCCAATATAAAATGATAATCAATGAAACGGCCCGGAAGTTATTCCGGATAGAGAATATTGATAAAGCCTCATTACAGCCAGAGTCGCGTTTGTGGTGGAGCCAGGGAGTGAACTTAGCAGAAAATCCTCCTTTCGAGGTAGTAGGGGTGATAGAAGATTTCCGGACCGGACATTTATCTAAAGGAGATGTCCCGTTGGCTATTCTATATCAAGAAGGTGGTAATTCTACAGAACCGCTGATCGCTACAATTGCTGAAGGAAAGCGTAAGGAGGCCATTGAGTTTCTGAAAGCACTTCATCAAGAAGTGATTGGAGAAGGCGAATTTACATACTCATTCGTAGAAGATGAAGTGAAGAAGCTGTACGACGATGACAAGAGAACAACCCACATCTACGTCACTTTTGCCGGACTGGCTATCTGTGTCTCCTGTCTTGGACTATTCGGTTTGTCATTGTATGACATTCGTCAGCGCTACAGGGAGATTGCATTGCGTAAAGTAAACGGAGCTACGGGTAAACAGATAGCTCTGTTATTGGTCAGGAAGTATCTTTATATTTTGGGAGCTGCCTTTGCTGTCGCTATTCCTTTGGTCTATTATATGATTGATGACTATACCAAAGACTTTGCAGTGAAGGCTCCGATAGGAGCAGGGATTTTTTTGACAGGCTTCATTCTTACTTTGCTTATCTCTCTGGGTACATTACTCTGGCAGGTACGCAAAGCTGTCCGCATTAATCCGGCATTGATAATGAAAAGTGAATAAAGTAAGATACTACTGGAAGATAAAAACGTCCTTTTTTGCCGTCATCTGTCACTTTTCTTACTAAATCTTTATAAATCAAATAAATGGGAGTAATGGCAAGCGGTGACGGCAAGGTGATGGTAACATCTGAGAGGATTCTTACCGTCACTTTTGCTACCTTGTTTTGTTTGCTGGAACGACTGTATTTACCGGAGACCAGCTACGACATTTAGCACTAAATGATCTGTTCTTTAAGGTGTTATCAATGCTTGTTTATTGTTTTTGCCAGTAACATCGCTTCGTTTCACGTACGTGGTCCCATCGTTTCACGTGTATGATCCCATGGGCTCACATACGTGATCCGAATGCTTCACGTACATGGAACGAGGGTATGTACCTTACAAAATTTATTAATAAGGCTTTGTTATACTATTAAAGCCCGTATCATATGGATTAATATACAGTAGGTTGGATGGTGCGTGTCCGGTAATGGCGGTGCATTGGCAACTTATGCTTCCATGGGTTATTTCGTATTTAAAATGAAATGATTTTCTGCTTTTATAAGAGAAGATCATTAGAAAAAATTATCTTTGCAATATTCTTTATTTTATTTCAAATGGAATACATATGAACAAGATGAGAGTTTTTATATGGCTTATTGCTTTGATTGGTTTTAGTGCATGTCAGTCGAAAAGTGGGCAGACTACGGAACAAGAAAATGTAGATAGTCTGACTGTTGCCCCAACAGAAGAAGAGAAAACAATAACCGGAGTAGTAGGAGATGCTTCCATGCATAATTTCATGCTGGTCACTCTAGAAGGAGATACCCTGTTTGTCAGTACAATGGATCAGGAACCGGGCGATGTCAGTGGTTTCGAATCAGGAGATACGGTTCGGGTGGACTATATCGAAGAAGAGGAAGAACCGGGATCGAGTACGATACCTACAGCAAAGAAAGTGACGGTGATTGGTAAAAAGGCCGAATCGGACAACTAATTTTATTTATAATCTAACTGTAACAAGAAAAATGAAAAAGAAAATGTTGGCAGCCACTCTGTTGACGAGCTTATTGGCTGCTTGCGGGGGCAACTCCACATCAATTGTGGGTGCATGGGTAGAACCGGTACCGGGAATGGAAGGACAAGTACAAGGCATTAATATAGAGGAGGGTGGTATTGCTTCTTCTGTCAATATGGCTACACTGGTTTATGAAAGTTGGAAACAAGAAGGAGACCAATTGGTTCTGACAGGAAAAAGTATTGGCAATGGACAGACAATTGAATTTGCAGACACGATGGCTATCAAGAAACTGACGCCCGATTCTTTGATTCTGGATAATCAGGGGATGGAAATCCGTTATGCGAAACAGAAATAAAATGACCAGGGAAGTGAAATACCTTCACGTATAAAAATAAAAAAAGCTACTTTCCCGAAAATATGACAAAGAGGAAAGCAGCTTCTTTTTATAAGGTATTAAGTGCTGACTACAAAAGGTCTAAAGCCTTGAAAGCTTTTACTAACTTTTCTACCGCACTGTCTATCTGTTCTTTAGTGTGAGTAGCCATCAGTGCCACACGTACCAATGTATCCTGTGGAGCACATGCCGGTGGAATAACCGGATTGATGAATACACCTTCGTCGAAAGCTAATTTGGTAACCATGAAAGTCTTTTCCGTATCACGTACGTAAAGAGGAATGATGGGAGATTCGGTAGCGCCAATCTCGAAACCGGCTTCACGGAAACGCTTCAAAGCATAGTTGGTTGCTTCCCACAGAGCGTTCAGTCTTTCCGGTTCATTCTGGATGATGTGCAGAGCTTCCAAAGCAGAAGCTGTTGCTGCCGGAGTATTGGATGCACTGAAAATATAAGTACGTGCATTATGGCGCAGCCAGTTGATGATAGAAGAATCAGCGGCGATGAAACCACCGATGGAAGCCAGTGACTTGCTGAAAGTACCCATGATCAGGTCTACCTCGTGAGTCAGACCGAAATGATCGCAAACACCACGTCCCTGTTTTCCAAATACACCCAGACCGTGAGCTTCGTCTACCATGATAGTAGCATTGTATTTGTGCTTCAGACGAACGATTTCGGGCAAATTAGCCAAATCACCTTCCATAGAGAACACACCGTCTACTATGATCAGTTTGACTGAATCCGGATTGCACTTCTGAAGTTGCTTTTCCAGATCCGCCATATCGTTGTGCTTGTATTTTAATTGCTGAGAGAATGAGAGACGGCGGCCATCTACGATAGATGCGTGGTCACGGTCATCACATATAATATAATCATTGCGGTCAGTCAGACATGAGATAACGCCGGAATTAACCGTAAAACCGGTAGAGAAGCAGAGTGCTTCATCTTTGCCCACAAAGGCAGCCAGTTCTTTTTCTAGTTGAACATGAAGGTCGAGCGTACCATTCAAAAAACGTGAACCGGCACAACCGGAACCGTATTTACGCATGGCTTTGATACCTGCTTCAATCACTCTTTCATCTCCCGTAAGGCCAGTGTACGCGTTGGACCCGAACATTAACACATGTTGTCCGCCCATTTCTACTTCTGTACCCTGCTTTCCCTCAATCTCACGGAAATATGGGTAAACGCCCTGTGCCATAAATTTCTGTGGCAGGTCGTATTTAGCTAACTTCTCTTGTAATAATCCCATGAATTATAATTTATTATACTCATACTCAGATCATTCGCTGATGATCCAATTTCCTTTTATCTTAACAAGTGTTTAAAACAGGGGGCAAAGATAACAAAATTTGCTTTTATCTGTTCTTTTTAAAAGAAAAAAGTTGCTCTCATGAGATTAGAAACCTCTAATAGCTCAAAATTTAATATATTTGTATTACTTTTGTCGTCTACAATTGACAAAGATTAGCATGAACGAAAGAATGAAAAGAATAATATTCGTCGTCAATCCTATTTCGGGAACACAAAGTAAAGAATTGATTCTTAGCTTGCTGGATGAAAAAATAGATAAGGCGAGATACACTTGGGAAGTAGTGTATACAGAAAGGGCCGGTCATGCAGTAGAGATAGCCGCCAAAGCTGCGGAAGAGAAAGCAGACGTGGTGGTCGCTATCGGGGGGGACGGAACAATTAATGAAATAGCTCGTTCGCTGGTACATACGGATACCGCATTAGGAATTATTCCATGCGGATCGGGTAATGGACTGGCCCGGCATCTGCATATACCCATGGAACCTAAAAAGGCACTGGAAGTGCTGAACGAGGGGTGTCTGGATACAATAGACTATGGTAAGATCAACGGCACAGATTTCTTTTGTACGTGTGGAGTAGGGTTCGATGCATTTGTCAGTTTGAAGTTTGCCCATGCCGGTAAGCGCGGACCGTTGACCTATCTGGAAAAGACATTGCAGGAAAGTCTTAAGTATCAGCCCGAAACGTATGAACTGGAAACAGAAAACGGAGTCAGTAAGTATAAAGCTTTTCTGATTGCCTGCGGAAACGCATCACAATATGGAAATAATGCCTATATAGCCCCGCAGGCTACATTGACGGATGGTTTGCTGGATGTGACGATTCTGGAACCTTTCACCGTTCTGGATGTGCCTTCGCTCGCTTTTCAGTTATTCAATAAAACAATCGATCAAAACAGTCGGATCAAGACATTCCGTTGTAAGAAGTTGTGCATCCGCCGGGCTGCACCGGGAGTCGTGCATTTTGACGGTGATCCGATGCAGACGGAGGCAGAAGTGAATATCGAACTTATCAAAAGCGGACTGCGGGTAGTGGTTCCGAAGACAGAAGAAAAAGATGCAGCCAATGTTCTGCAGAGGGCACAGGAATATGTGAACGGAATAAAGCTGATTAACGAGGCAATCGTGGACAATATAACAGACAAAAACAAGAAAATATTGAAAAAGCTGACAAAGAAAGTCTGAAATAAATGCCGAATTCTGATTTATTGTGTACTTTTGCAAGCTACTTAACGAAAAATATCATAAATATTAGAAAATATGTTCAGAACGCACACATGTGGAGAACTGAGAATCTCCGATGTAAATAAACAAATCACGCTGTCTGGATGGGTACAGCGCAGCCGTAAAATGGGAGGTATGACTTTCATTGACCTTCGCGACCGTTACGGTATCACCCAATTGGTTTTTAATGAAGAAATTAATGCTGAACTTTGCGACCGTGCCAATAAACTGGGTCGTGAATTCGTCATTCAGATCACAGGAACAGTGAATGAACGTTTCAGCAAGAACGCAAACATTCCTACAGGAGACATTGAAATTATCGTTTCCGAACTGAACGTTCTGAATACTGCCATGACTCCTCCGTTTACGATTGAGGATAATACAGACGGCGGCGATGATATCCGCATGAAATACCGTTACCTGGATTTGCGTCGTAATGCCGTGCGCTCTAATCTGGAATTGCGTCATAAGATGACGATCGAAGTTCGTAAGTATCTTGATAGCCTGGGCTTTATAGAAGTAGAAACCCCTGTATTGATCGGCTCTACTCCGGAAGGTGCACGTGACTTTGTGGTGCCTTCACGTATGAATCCCGGACAATTCTATGCACTTCCTCAATCTCCGCAGACTCTGAAGCAGTTGCTGATGGTGTCCGGTTTCGACCGTTATTTCCAGATTGCAAAGTGTTTCCGTGACGAGGACCTGCGTGCCGACCGTCAACCGGAATTTACACAGATTGACTGTGAAATGAGTTTCGTAGAGCAGGAAGATATCATCTCTACTTTCGAAGGAATGGCCAAACATCTGTTCAAGACGCTTCGTGGCGTTGAACTGACTGAACCGTTCCAGCGCATGCCTTGGGCAGACGCTATGAAATATTATGGTAGCGATAAACCGGATTTGCGTTTCGGCATGAAGTTCGTAGAGCTGATGGATATCATGAAAGGACATGGTTTCTCAGTATTCGATAATGCTGCTTATGTAGGCGGTATCTGTGCAGAAGGAGCGGCAACTTATACCCGCAAGCAACTGGATGCTCTGACTGAATTCGTCAAGAAGCCTCAGATTGGTGCGAAAGGTATGGTTTATGCTCGTGTAGAAGCAGACGGTACGGTGAAATCGAGTGTGGACAAGTTCTATACACAAGAAGTGCTGCAACAGATGAAAGAAGCATTTGGTGCCAAGCCGGGTGATTTGATCCTGATTCTGTCCGGTGACGACGTGATGAAAACACGTAAGCAACTTTGCGAACTCCGTCTGGAGATGGGAGCACAGTTGGGATTGCGTGATAAGAATAAATTTGTTTGCCTTTGGGTTATTGACTTCCCGATGTTCGAATGGAGCGAGGAAGAAGGCCGTCTGATGGCTATGCACCATCCGTTTACACATCCGAAAGAAGAAGATATTCCATTGCTGGATACTGATCCGGCTGCCGTACGTGCCGATGCTTATGATATGGTTGTCAATGGTGTGGAAGTTGGTGGAGGATCAATCCGTATTCACGACGCCCAGTTGCAAGCCAAAATGTTCGAGATTCTGGGCTTCACTCCGGAGAAGGCACAGGCTCAGTTCGGCTTCCTGATGAACGCATTTAAGTATGGTGCACCTCCTCACGGTGGTCTGGCATACGGACTCGATCGTTGGGTTTCTCTTTTCGCTGGTCTGGATTCTATCCGCGACTGTATCGCATTCCCGAAAAATAACTCAGGACGTGATGTAATGTTGGATGCTCCTTCTGAAATTGATCAGACTCAACTTGATGAACTCAACCTGATCGTTGATATCAAAGAAAATAAGTAAACGATGAACAAATATCGTTCTCTTTATAATACCACCCTGTCACTTATAATTAATTTATTATTGGTGATGGGGTGCTTTATTCTCTGTCGTGTCATCTTTCTGATAGAAAATCTGAAGGCTTTTTCCGATCTTACTGCCGGACGAATCTGGAGGATGTTTGAAGGAGGATTCCTGTTTGATACTTCAGCTATTCTTTATACGAATCTTTTGTATATCTTCTTGATGCTGATTCCATTGCATTATAAGGAAAATGCGGTATATCAGAAGATAATCAAGGGGATTTTTGTGACAACCAACCTGATTGTCATTATAATGAACCTGATGGATACGGTTTATTTCCAATATACGCATCGGAGAACGACCGCGTCTGTATTCAGTGAATTCAAGAATGAGGGGAATCTGGGAGATATTATAGGGACAGAATTGGTGAATCATTGGTATCTGACTCTGTTTGCCATTGCCTTCGGGTATGCCCTGTTCAAGCTGTATCGCAAGCCGAAGCCGGTAAAGGTAGACCGCCTGCCGCTTTATTATGGCGTTCATTTGCTTACTTTGGCGCTTGGAGTGTACTTGTGCATCGGCGGAATGCGCGGTGGATTTACCGGTATGGTTCGTCCTATTACAATCAGCAACGCCAATAAGTATGTAGACCGCCCGATGGAGACGGGAATCGTACTGAATACGCCTTTTTCTATCTTCCGTACGTTTGGGAAGACTTCATTTGCCATCCCTCAATACTTCGATAAAGAGAAAATGGAGGCTTTGTACACTCCCGTGCACATGCCTGCAGATAGTGTACAGTTCCGACCGCTGAATGTCGTTGTCTTTATTCTGGAAAGTTTCAGCAAAGAGAACAGCGGCTTCCTGAATGAAGAACTGGACAATGGGACATACAAGGGCTATATGCCTTTCCTTGACTCATTGATGGCTGAAGGGCTGACTTTTAAATACTCATTCTCTAACGGAATGAAAAGTATCGATGGAATGCCTTCCGTATTATCGGGAATCCCGATGTTTATAGAGCCGTTCTTTCTGACGCCTTCTTCCTTGAATACAGTATCCAGTATAGGCGGAGAACTGGGTAAAAAAGGATATTATACCGCTTTCTTTCATGGGGCGGATAACGGTTCCATGGGATTCGAGGCTTTTGCGCGGACGGCAGGATATACTCATTACTTCGGTCGTACGGAGTATAATGAGGCTAATCCGGACAACAAGGATTTTGACGGCCATTGGGGAATTTGGGATGAAAAGTTTTTTCAGTTCTTTGGCAATACCTTGTCCGGCTTTCAGCAACCCTTTGCTGCTGCACTGTTCAGCCTTTCTTCCCATCATCCGTTTGCAGTTCCGGCGGAATACGAAGGTGTTTTCCCGAAAGGAAACAAACCTATTCGCCAGTGTATCGGATATACGGACAATGCTTTGAAACTATTCTTCGAAAAGGTATCAAAAGAACCGTGGTACAAGAATACTCTGTTCGTTTTCACAGCAGATCATACAAACTCTCCGGAACGTCCGGAATATGAGACGGAGAGCGGATTGTTCTCTGTTCCTGTCGTGTTTTATCAGCCGGGAAGTGACTTGAAAGGTTTCCGCAAAGACGTGATTGCCCAGCAGATTGATATTATGCCTACCGTATTGGGCTATTTAGGGTACGACAAGCCTTTCGTTTCCTTTGGATGTGATTTGCTGAATACGCCTGCCGAGGATACTTATGCTGTCAACTATATCAATGGAATCTATCAGTTCTTTAAAGGTGATTATTTATTGCAGTTTGATGGCCGGAACACCGTAGCCATGTATGCATTCAAGACGGATAAACTGTTGGAACATAATCTTCTGGGACAGGTGGATGTGCAGCAGTCGATGGAGGATGAACTGAAAGCAATCATCCAGCAGTACATGATACGGATGAATAACGACGAACTTGTGGTGAAATGAAAGAATCGGTGCGCATATTTCGCTTTATAGTCATCGGAACGATGAATGCTTTGATCATGGCCCTTGTTGTGTGGCTGATGATGAGAGAAATGTCATTCGAAGGAGACTATATGGTAGCTAACGTAACAGCGTATGTTATAGCCCAGATTCATAATTTTATCTGGTGCAAGTATTGGATATTTCCTGTAGAAAAGAGGAAGAACAATGTATGGAAACAAATATTGTTTTTCTGTTCTGCCTTCGGTGTAGCTTACACTGCGCAGTTTTTATTCCTTGTTTTGTTGGTAGAAGGGTTGGATGTCAATGAGTATCTGGCTCAGTTCTTGGGATTGTTTATCTACGGGGCCGCTAATTTTATCGCTAATAAGAAGATTACTTTCCAATAAAAGAGGATATAAGTGCGGAGGTCCGCAAGAGTTGCCGTTCAGGCTTCTGCTCTTGCGGACCTCTGTATTGTTTTATCTATCGTTCATGGTGTCATTCTTCAATCCAGAAACCGTTTGGTCAGCCCGTCATATTCATCAATTCGGCGGTCGCGGAGGAAGGGCCACCAACGGCGGACGTTCTCCGAACGTTCCATGTCTATTTCAACGACTATATTTTCCGGACAATCGTTGCCTGCCTGTGCCAGAAACTCTCCCTGTGGTCCGGCTACGAAACTGTTTCCCCAAAACTGGATACCGTTGGTTTGCCCGGAAGGGTCGGATTCATGTCCTACACGATTGACGGAGATAACCGGAAGCCCGTTTGCAACTGCGTGAGCACGCTGGGAGATAATCCATGCATTGAGCTGACGGGCTTTTTCGTCATCCGTATCGCTGCTTTCCCAGCCGATGGCGGTAGGATAGATCAAAAGTTCGGCACCTTTCAGAGCCATCAGTCGGGCAGCTTCCGGATACCACTGATCCCAGCATACCAGTACGCCCAGTTTCCCCAGGGAAGTCTGAATGGGTTCGAAACCGATGTCTCCGGGAGTAAAATAGAACTTCTCATAATAGGCCGGATCATCCGGAATGTGCATTTTCCGGTATTTTCCGGCAATGCTTCCGTCGCGGTCGAAAACGACAGCCGTGTTGTGATACAGTCCCGGCGCACGTTTTTCAAAGAGTGAAGCAACGAGCACTACTTTATTGGCAGCTGCCAGTTCGGAGTAGAAGCCTGTGGATGGTCCGGGAATAGGTTCAGCAAGGTCAAACAGATGGGTGTTTTCTGTCTGACAGAAATAAAGCGAATTGTGCAGCTCCTGCAGCACGATCAGTTGCGCTCCATGAGCGGCACACGCTTCAATGCTTTTAGCAAGGTTCATCAGGTTCACCCGAATGTCTGCGGTATTGGATTGTTGGATTAATCCTACTTTTATCTTTCTCATGATGAATAATTATTAATATGCTGATTGACTGAAAAGTCCGTTATAGGATAACGCCTAACGGATATTGCATCGTAACACAATGCAGGGAACCGTGCTGTTTGATTAATGCCCGGCAGTCAATCCCGATGATTTCATGTTCAGGGAATGCCTGCTGCAATACTTCTGCCGCTTTCCGGTCGTGATCCGGCTGCTGATAAGTAGGGTAAAGGATGGCATCATTCATAATCAGGAAATTGGCATAGGTGGCAGGCAGCCGTTCACCGTCTTCTTCTATCTTGTCTGCCATTGGCAATGCCAGCAGGCGGTAGGGTTCTCCTGCCAATGTACGGAATGTTTTTAATTGTTCCTCCATGGCACGCAATGCTTCATAATGTTCGTCTTCTTTGTTGTCACATTTTACGTAGGCAATGGTGTCTGTGGAACAGAAACGCGCTAAGGTATCGATGTGACTGTCGGTATCGTCGCCGGCCAGATAGCCGTGATCCAGCCAAAGCACTTTTTGCAGATGGAAAGTTGATTTGAGGTATTCTTCTATTTCTACCTGATTCAGTTTTCCGTTCCGGTTGGGAGAGAGCAGGCATTCGGTGGTGGTAAGCAGTGTGCCCATGCCGTCACTTTCGATAGAGCCTCCTTCAAGAACGAAGTCCAGGCAGTCGATGTACTGACCTCTCAGAGCTCCGGCTTTTACGGCCTGTCCGGTGATCAGATTGTCCAGCTCGGAGGCAAATTTCAATCCCCAGCCATTGAAGGTAAAGTCGAGCAGGGAAGGGTTGCCGGTATCTATCATGGTGATAGCTCCGTGGTCGCGTGCCCATGTATCGTTCGTTTCGCATTTCAGAAAGCGTACATTGTCCATGTTTACGGTAGAGGCAATCTGCTTCTTAACCTCTTCGGGCTCAGGAGTCACAATTAATAATAACTCACGCTTTGCTATTTCTTTGGCAATGTTTACAAAGCATTCTTGTACTTCTGTCAGCATATAGGCCCAATCTGTACCGGCATGCGGCCATGTCAGCTGTATGCCGCTTTGCAAGTGCCATTCGGCAGGCAAATGAGGTGCTCTCATCTCTACCTGTACAGTCATATTCTTACCAAAGTTCAATTGCAAATCTTTTTCCGAGCCGCTGGGGCTGGGAAGTCCAACCATGATTCCCATTAGATTATAATCTATTTAGTTATAAAATCAGTTTATAAAATGAGGATGTATCATCCTTTTGACACATCTGTTATGCTTTAGCTTCCTGTTTCGGTTTCCGGTCGAAGAACGGATTCTTTGAAGACGCACTTACCGGAATGGCCATAACCATCTTGCAGTCTTTCAGCCAATGAAGGCGTTGTGCTGCCAGTCCGGCTGAGAACATGACACGTGTGTCTACACGCATATCGGCTGCTGTGGCACAGGCGGAACCGATGGCGATGCCTACATCGATGCTGTTCAATGCGCAGGGGACGTCTTCCGTACGTCCGGCACATGTCGCAAATCCGCAATGTCCGCAATTCAATCCTTGCGCTTGTTCGCGTGTACCTATCAGTACAACACATTCGGCACTCAGGATGTTGTCGGCATCCCGAAGGAAAAACTTCATGCCGTGTTCTTCTACCATAGCTATCATTTTGTCCGACAGCAGTTTGATTTCTTCATCCGTGATCAAAGCCACTTCAATGACATCTATTCCTTTCCCTTTCGGAGCAGTACGTGCGGCGGTCATCATCTGGCGTGCTACCTGTAATATATGCTCGTGACGGGCATCTCTTTCATTCAGTATCATAACTTTTCTCGAATTAATTAGTGAGGCAAAGATAACGTTTTTCAAGAAAATAGTACCTTTGCCGGAAAGAAAGAATTGAAAACGCCATGCTACATATCAACAATGCTTGTATCGCTTTTGGGACAGAAGTGCTTTTCTCCGGGTTAAATCTGAATATGGAGAGGGGAGAAACGGCCTGTATTGTAGGACAGTCCGGTTGCGGAAAGACTTCATTGCTGAATGCGGTGATGGGTTTTGTTCCTTTGAGGGAAGGGACTATCAAAGTAGGGGATACCTTGCTGGACAAATCAACGATTGATATAGTCCGCCGGCAGATTGCATGGATTCCACAGGAATTGGCTTTACCCTTTGAATGGGTAAAGGAAATGGTGGCTCTTCCGTTTGACCTGAAAATTAATCGTTCTGCTCCTTTCTCGGAAGAGAGGCTTTATGATTATTTTGATGAGTTGGGACTGGAGCATGATTTATATGCGAAGAGGGTGAATGAAGTCTCTGGTGGACAACGGCAGCGTATCATGTTGGCAGTAGCTGCCATGCTCAACAAGCCTTTGATTATTATTGATGAACCGACATCGGCATTGGATGCCGGATCGACGGACAAAGTGCTGGCTTTCTTCCGGCGGCAGGCAGAGAAGGGGGCGGCTGTATTAGCTGTATCCCACGATAAAGACTTTGCTTCGGGCTGTCATTATTTAATAGAACTATAAACGAAATTTAATACTAGCATAAAGGGGATTTATTTTGGGAACCATCGACATATCATACTATAATTTGTTTATCGGCCTGCTTTTGCTTGCCATTCCATTCTTTTATCTCTGGAAATTCAGGACCGGTTTGCTGAAACCTGCTGTGACAGGTACGCTTCGAATGATTGTCCAGTTGTTTTTTATCGGCATCTATCTGAAATATCTTTTCTTATGGAATAATCCTTGGATCAATTTCCTTTGGGTGATTATTATGATATTCGTTGCCGGGCAGACAGCACTGGTACGTACTCAACTGAAACGGAGCATTCTGCTGATCCCTATCTCGGTAGGCTTTTTTTGCAGTGTGGTAGTGGTGGGATTGTATTTTATCGGTATTGTCCTCCAGCTGGATAACATATTCAGCGCTCAATACTTTATTCCGGTATTTGGAATTTTAATGGGAAATATGCTTTCGAGTAATGTGATCGCATTGAATACCTATTATAGCGGATTGAAACGGGAACAGCAGTTGTATCGCTATTTATTGGGGAACGGTGCCACACGGCAGGAAGCTCAGGCTCCCTTTATAAAACAAGCTATTATCAAGTCGTTCAGCCCTTTGATCGCGAATATTGCAGTGATGGGACTGGTCGCTCTTCCGGGTACGATGATCGGACAGATTCTGGGAGGCAGTAGTCCGAATGTAGCGATTAAATATCAGATGATGATCATGGTAATCACCTTTACGGCATCTATGTTATCACTGATGATAACCATTTCACTGGCTTCCCGACGCTCCTTTGATGCATACGGGAAACTGTTGGAAGTAACGAAAGAAACGAAGAAATGACAATCATTGACCGGATATTCCAAAAAGTAGCAGAACTGTCCATCCCGCATTTTTTCATTACCGTGGAGTTCCCGGCAATTGGAAATGAAATGCCGGAACGTATCGAGACCTTCTTATGGGAGAAATACCGGGCAATTCTTCGTGGTGCAAGCGGTCGCAAATTTGTCTATACAGAAGGAGAGTGGCGTCTTATTTTCACTTTCTTTCCTACAAACAAAGTCGTGGATGAGCGATATGCACTGAAAAATAAGGTGCAGATGAAGTTTCACAAATAAAAGGAGATTCGCTTCCCAAAAGAAATCTGGTGAGTGGTTACTTTCCTTTCAGCTTCTCCCGCATGCAGCGAAGCTGAACGAATTGTTCTCCTGGCTGTATATATCCGCTTTTCAACATCCGTTCTGAAATTTGGAATTTATCAAGATGATGGCGTATATACTTTTCTAAACCAATGGATTGCTTTTTGACGAAAGACTCAAACTCAACCTTTCCATCTTCGTGAATAAATACTTTCGCTTTAATCGTACGGAGCCCCGAATCTTTGCAATGCTTGGCTTCTGCTTTGTCTATCCAAAAGATAGCGGTAGCCTTTACCGTATCTACTATGCAAGTTTCCGTACCATCAACGCTCATGTTTTCAGCGATGGAATCATCGGAATTCTGATTCTGTTTCTGTTTCATTTGACAGGAAACAGCCAAAATAATTACTAAACAGCAGGATAGAATTGTTTTCATCGTGTTCTAAATTAAAGGATATGCGACAAATTTACTAAAAAAACGATAACATAGGAGTTTATTCCTATTTTATTTGCTATATTTGCAACCAAATTTTCTCTAAATAATGAAAATTAAGGAAATAGTAAGCGCCCTTGAACGATTCGCGCCTCTGCCATTGCAAGACGGTTTTGATAATGCCGGCCTGCAAATCGGATTGACAGATGCGGAAGCAACAGGGGCTTTGTTGTGTCTTGACGTTACCGAAGCTGTGTTGGATGAAGCTATCGCGTTGGGATACAATCTCGTCATATCGCATCATCCTTTAATATTTAAAGGTTATAAATCCATTACCGGCAAAGATTATGTGGAACGCTGTATACTGAAAGCAATAAAGAATGATATTGTGATCTATTCAGCACATACCAATCTTGACAATGCACAGGGTGGGGTGAATTATAAGATAGCCGAAAAGATCGGGCTGAAAGACTTGAAAGTTCTTGAGCCGAAGGAAAATAGCCTGATGAAGCTGGTGACTTTTGTTCCTGCCGCTCAGGCTGATATGGTAAGAAATGCACTTTTTGCTGCCGGTTGCGGCAATATCGGCAATTATGACTCATGCAGCTACAATCTGGAAGGTGAAGGAACATTCCGTGCCAAAGAAGGAACACATCCTTTCTGTGGAACAATAGGGGAGCTTCATCGCGAAGGAGAGGTGAGAATAGAAACCATTCTTCCTGTATTCAAAAAGTCAGAAGTAATCAGAACGCTGTTGTCTGTTCATCCTTATGAAGAACCTGCATTCGACTTGTATCTGTTGCAAAATGACTGGACACAGGCAGGATCGGGAATTGTTGGCGAACTGGAAGAGCCGGAGACGGAACTGGAATTCCTGAAACGTATAAAGAAAACGTTTGAAGTAGGATGCCTGCGTCATAATAAACTGACAGGCAGGGAAATACGGAAAGTGGCATTGTGTGGGGGTGCAGGAGCATTCTTGCTCTCACAGGCCATCCGGTCGGGAGCTGATGTTTTTATTACAGGTGAAATTAAGTATCATGATTATTTTGGCCACGAAGGAGATATCCTGATGGCAGAAATCGGTCATTACGAAAGCGAACAATATACAAAAGAAATTTTTTATTCCATAATCCGGGATTTATTTCCTAATTTTGCGCTCCAATTGAGTAAAATAAATACGAATCCCATAAAATATTTATAAGTAAAATGGCTAGAGAAGCAAAAAAAGATCCGACTGAGTTGACGGTAGAACAGAAGTTGAAAACACTGTTCCAACTGCAAACTATGTTGTCTAAGATTGATGAAATCAAGACATTGAGAGGTGAACTTCCATTGGAAGTGCAGGACCTTGAAGATGAAATCGCTGGTTTGAGTACCCGTATCGACAAGATCAAAGCTGAAGTGGATGAACTGAAATCTGCTATTGCAGGCAAGAGAGTAGAAATTGAAACGGCAAGGGCTTCAGTAGAAAAATATAAGTCACAACAAGACAACGTCCGCAACAACCGTGAATATGATTTCCTGACAAAGGAAATCGAATTCCAGAGTCTGGAAATCGAACTTTGCGAAAAGAGAATCAAAGAGTTCAGCGCAGACAGAGAAGAGAAAGAAGCTGAAGTAGTTAAGAACGAACAAATACTCAGTGAAAGACAGAAAGACCTCGAACAGAAGAAGAGTGAACTGGACGAAATTATCTCTGAAACCAAACAGGAAGAAGAAAAACTGAGAGATAAAGCTAAAGATCTGGAAACTAAGATCGAACCGCGTTTGTTGCAGTCGTTCAAACGTATCCGTAAGAACTCTCGCAATGGATTGGGTGTTGTATATGTACAGCGTGACGCATGTGGCGGTTGCTTTAACAAGATTCCGCCTCAGAGACAACTGGATATCCGTTCTCGTAAGAAAGTGATCGTTTGCGAATATTGCGGACGTATCATGATCGACCCGGAATTGGCTGGTATACAGATTGAACATAAAGTAGAGGAAGCTCCGGCTACTACTACCAAAAGAGCAATCAGAAGAAAAACAGCTGAATAAGATACTAAGTTTGAATCTATATTCGAAAGCTCCGCATTTGTGCGGGGCTTTTTTTGTTTCTTCTAACTTTACTGTCCTTCTAAACAAACCTAACCTTGAATTGTTATCTTTTCATTTCATAAAAACCTGAACTGAATATGAATGTACGAGCGTGGAGTGTATCACTCCTTTTGTTTCTTTCGACTGTAACTGCGGTTGGACAAACAGTGAACCGCTATTTGAATACTCCTCTTCCTAAAGAATGGGAAGAGAGTGGAACAGTGTTTCAACAGACTCTTCCGGTGGACGATCACTGGTGGAAGTCTTTTCAGGACACCAAGCTGGACTCTTTGATTGCTTTGGCAGTAGACCGAAATTACTCCGTAGCAATGGCTATTAACCGTATAGCCGCCGCACGTGCCAACCTTTGGGCAGAGCGCGGAAATTTCTTTCCATCTATCGGACTGAATGCCGGGTGGACCCGACAGGAAACCAGTGGAAATACCAGTAGTTTACCTCAATCTACCGAGCATTATTATGATGCTGCAGTTAGTATGAGCTGGGAAATCGATGTCTTCGGCAGTATCCGCAAGCGGGTAAAAGCACAAAAAGAAAACTTTGCTGCCAGTAAAGAAGAGTATGCAGCGGTTATGGTGTCTATGGCAGCAGAAGTAGCCTCAGCCTATATTAACCTGCGGGAATTGCAACAGGAACTTGAAGTGGTAAATAAGAATGTTGCTTCGCAGGAAGAAGTTTTGAAAATCACGGAAGTACGTTATAATACCGGACTTGTTGCCAAACTGGATGTAGCACAGGCCAAATCTGTTTTGTACAGTACCAAAGCCTCCATACCACAATTGGAAGCAGGTATCAATCAATATATTACGACACTGGCTGTTTTGTTGGGGATGTATCCGCAGGAAATACGCCCTGTATTGGAAATCACCGGAACCTTGCCTGATTACATGGAACCGATAGGGGTGGGTATGCCGGTTGATTTGTTACTGAGAAGACCGGATATACGAGGTGCGGAGAGAAGTGTGAATGCTCAGGCCGCATTGCTCGGCGCATCCAAATCCGATTGGTTGCCGAAGGTCTTTCTGAAAGGTTCGTTTGGATATGCAGCCCGTGATTTGAATGATCTGGTGAAAAGCAAAAGTATGACTTATGAGATTGCTCCTTCATTGAGCTGGACAATCTTTAGCGGGGGGCAACTGATAAATGCAACAAGACTGGCGAAGGCGCAGTTGGATGAATCTATCAATCAATTTAATCAGACGGTTCTGACTGCAGTACAAGAAACGGATAATGCCATGAACTCCTACCGGAATTCGATCAAGCAGATTGTAGCTTTGCGGGAAGTACGTAATCAGGGTGTCGAAACCTTGAAGCTTTCACTAGAACTTTATAAACAAGGACTTTCTCCTTTCCAGAATGTGCTTGATGCACAGCGGTCTCTGTTATCTTATGAGAATCAATTGGTACAGGCGCAGGGAAGCTCGTTACTGCAACTGATAAATCTTTATAAAGCACTGGGAGGCGGTTGGAGAGAATAAAAGAATCTATAAATAAAATATAACCTAACGGATATGAAAAAACTAATGTATATTTTTCTTGTATTGTCGGTATTGACTGGTTGCAAGGAGAAAAAAAACGCCGGGGCAATGAAGGGAATGCCGACGCCGGCAATTAGCGTAGCGAAACCTATAGTGAAGGATATCACTTTGACGAAAGATTATCCGGGCTATCTGACGACGGAGAAGACTGTAAATCTTGTAGCCAGAGTGAACGGAACATTACAGTCTGTTTCTTACACACCGGGCGGACGGGTAAAAAAGGGGCAACTGCTGTTTGTAATAGAGCCTGCCTTATATAATGATAAAGTGGCGCAGGCGGAAGCTGAACTGAAAACAGCTCAGGCGCAGCTGGAATACGCTCGTAATAATTATAGCCGGATGAAAGAGGCGGTGAAGAGTGATGCTGTGAGTAAGATACAAGTGTTGCAGTCGGAATCGTCTGTGAAAGAGGGGGTAGCGGCTGTCAGCAATGCGGAAGCTGCTTTAAGTACAGCACGTACAAATTTAGGGTATTGCTATGTCCGTGCTCCTTTTGACGGGACAATCAGTAAATCGACAGTCGATGTCGGCAGCTATGTAGGCGGTTCTTTGCAACCGGTCACATTGGCCACTATTTATAAGGACGACCAGATGTACGCGTATTTTAATGTCGCTGATAATCAATGGCTGGAGATGTCTATGAATAATCAGCAATCGGCGAAGAGCCTCCCGCAGAAGATTATGGTTCAGTTGGGGAAAGAGGGGGCTGAAACTTATCCGGCAACACTGGATTATCTGTCACCGAACGTGGATTTGAATACAGGAACTTTGATGGTTCGTGCCAACTTTGACAATCCGCAGGGGGTATTGAAAAGCGGATTGTACGTCAGCATTACATTGCCTTATGGAGAGGCTGATCATGCAGTTCTTGTGAAAGAGGCTTCAATCGGAACCGATCAGCTCGGTAAATTCCTGTATGCTGTTAATGATTCGGATATAGTACGTTATCGGCATATTGAGGTAGGACAATTGATTAATGATACCTTACGCCAAGTATTGGGAGGACTTTCACCTCAGGAACGATATGTAACCGAAGCTCTGATGAAAGTCAGGGATGGAATGAAGATAAAGCCGATACCTTGATATGATCGGTTTGTTGGTTTTCCCCGAACGGTGTAGGCAAGTAACTATTTGTCCTTAACTAAATATTAATCGTAAACTTATATATTATGTTTTCTAAGTTTTTCATTAACCGACCAATCTTTGCTACCGTACTTGCCCTGCTCATTGTGGTAGCCGGTTTGATCGCGCTCAATATATTACCTGTGGCGCAATTTCCCGAGATAACGCCTCCGACAGTACAAGTGTCGGCTGTCTATCCCGGTGCAAATGCCGAAACTGTAGCCCAAACAGTAGGGCTTCCCATCGAACAGCAGGTGAATGGGGTGGACGGTATGCTTTATATGTCTTCAAATTCTTCCTCTTCGGGAGCATATTCGTTGACAATAACATTTGCCGTCGGTACAGATATTGATATGGCTACCGTGCAAGTCCAGAACAGGGTAAGTGTTGCACAGTCCTCCCTGCCGGAGCCTGTAGTGGTGCAGGGAGTAACGGTGCAGAAACAGTCTTCCAATATCGTCATGTTTTTGACAATGACTTCGCAGGATTCCGTTTACAACAGTCTTTATCTGACTAACTATGCAAAACTGAATTTAGTCGATCAGTTATCGCGTGTGCCGGGTGTAGGGGCTGTTAATGTCATGGGAGCGGGTGATTACTCCATGCGTATCTGGCTGGACCCTGAAGCCATGCGTATCCGGAACATCTCTCCGGCACAAGTGTATCAGTCTATCCAATCTCAGAATATGGAGGTGTCCGCCGGTTATATCGGTCAACCTATTGGAAAGGACAATAAAAACGCTTTTCAATATACGCTTAATGTACAGGGACGACTTACTTCTCCGGAGCAATTTGGAAATATTATCATTCGTCGGGAACAGGATGGGGCAATGCTTCGTCTCAAAGATATTGCGCGAATAGATTTGGGGTCTGCTTCTTATAATGTAGTATCCCGGTTGAAAGGTAAGCCTACCGCAGCTATTGCTATCTATCAGCAACCGGGTTCCAATTCGCTGGACGTTTCAAAAGGGGTGAAGGCAAAAATGGAGGAAATGGCAGCTAGTTTTCCCGCAGGAATTGCCTATAACGTAACCTTGGATACAACGGATGTAATTCATGCCTCTATTGATGAGGTAATGGTGACATTCTTTGAAACAACACTGCTTGTGGTACTGGTAATTTTCTTGTTTTTGCAGAACTGGAGAGCGGTTATTATTCCTTGTATCACCATTCCTGTATCATTAATCGGTACGCTGGCAGTCATGGCAGCATTTGGTTTTTCCATCAATACGCTTACTTTGTTCGGATTGATTCTGGCAGTTGCCATTGTTGTGGATGATGCCATAGTGGTGGTTGAAAATGCTTCGAGATTATTGGAAACCGGACAATATTCGACTCGTGAAGCAGTAACGAAAGCCATGGGAGAAATTACAGGACCGATTGTCGGAGTGGTGCTTGTGCTGCTTGCTGTATTTATTCCGACGATGATGATCAGCGGAATTTCCGGTCAGTTGTATAAGCAATTTGCATTGACAATTGCTGCTTCCACAGTATTGAGTGGTTTTAACTCATTGACACTGACACCTGCTCTCTGTGCGTTGTTTTTGGAAAAGAGCAAACCATCTAATTTCTTTATATACAAGGGATTCAATAAAGCGTATGATAAAACGCAGGGAGTGTATGACAGCACGGTGAAGTGGTTGCTCCAGCGCCCGGTCATTTCTTTTGTGTCTTTTGCTGTTTTGACGGTTATTGCCATCATACTCTTTATGCGTTGGCCGTCGACATTTATTCCGGATGAAGATGATGGTTATTTTATAGCTGTTGTTCAGCTCCCTCCGGCAGCCAGTCTGGAGCGTACGCAAGCTGTCGGGGATAAAATCAATGCTATTTTGGATTCTTATCCGGAAGTGGAGAATTATATTGGAATCTCCGGTTTTTCCGTAATGGGAGGAGGTGAGCAGAGCAATTCCGCTACCTATTTTGTTGTTCTGAAAAACTGGGATGAAAGGAAAGGGAAGGAGCATACGGCTGCTGTCGTTGTCGACCGTTTTAATGGGGAAGCGTATATGGAAATCCAGGCTGGCCAGGCATTTGCTATGGTACCTCCGGCTATTCCCGGTTTGGGTGCCTCCGGTGGTTTGCAACTTCAGCTGGAGGACCGGAGAAATTTAGGGCCGACGGAAATGCAACAGGCTATTAACTCGCTGCTTGCTTCTTATCATTCCAAACCGGCTTTGGCTTCTGTATCCAGCCAGTACCAGGCAAATGTTCCGCAATACTTCTTGAATATCGACCGTGATAAAGTGCAATTCATGGGTATTGCCCTAAATGATGTATTCTCGACATTAAGTTACTATATGGGTGCGGCATACGTGAATGATTTTGTTGAATTTGGCCACATTTATCAAGTGAAAATAGAAGCACGTGACCAGGCGCAACGGGTTATTGATGACGTTTTAAAACTAAGTGTTGCCAACTCGGCAGGAGAGATGGTGCCTCTTTCTTCCTTTACCAAAGTGGAAGAACGGTTGGGGCAGGATCAGATCAATCGTTACAATATGTATTCGACAGCTGCTCTGACCTGTAACGTAGCTCCCGGCAGTAGCTCAGGACAGGCTATTCAAGAAATGGAAGCTTTGTTCAAAGAACAGTTGGGAGACGAATTTGGTTATGAATGGACATCGGTTGCCTATCAGGAAACGCAGGCGGGAAATACTACTACTGTTGTTTTGGTTATGGCTTTAATTGTAGCTTTCTTGGTTCTGGCTGCGCAGTATGAAAGCTGGACCAGTCCGGTAGCTGCTGTTATCGGGTTGCCTGTAGCTCTGCTGGGAGCGATGATAGGCTGTCTGATCATGGGGACTCCGGTCAGTGTCTATACACAAATTGGTATTATCCTGCTTGTTGCACTTTCGGCCAAAAACGGTATTCTGATTGTAGAATTTGCCCGTGATTTTCGTGCCGAAGGAAACTCTATTCGTGAGGCGGCATACGAAGCTGGACATGTTCGTTTGCGCCCGATTCTGATGACTTCTTTTGCTTTTGTATTAGGGGTGATGCCTTTGCTTTTCGCTGCCGGAGCCGGTGCACAGAGTCGTATAGCATTGGGGACTGCGGTCGTTTTCGGTATGGCAATGAATACTTTATTAGCGACGATTTATATTCCTAACTTCTATGAATTGATGCAGAAATTGCAGGAAAGATTTAGTAAGAAGAAGGATAATGATGTGAAAAAAGATACGAATATGTAAAAATAGAATATCGTTTGCAACGTATCTGAAATCAATAATATTATGGTGTCACTATGTGCTTGGGATACTGATACTATGTGTCTGGTATAGTGTCAGTATCCCAAGCACATAGTGACACCATTTTTATAGGATGTTATAATCGGGAATATCCTGAAGAAAGGTATAACTCTGATGTGCATAATCTATCCGGCAACAATAATGTTGCATTCCGTTGCTTACTATCAGATAATCAACTTTCAACACCATATTATAGCGGGTTATCTGATCGAATACGGCTTGTGTGATTTCGATGTGCGGGGCTTTGTATTCTACGATCATTCGCGCTGACAGATCTCTCCGGTAAAGCACGGTATCACATCTTTTGGTTGTACCGTTCAGCTTGACCATTACCTCGTTGGCAAGCAGCGCGCTCGGATATCCTTTGTGTGCAATAAGAAAGTGAACAAAGTGTTGACGTACCCATTCTTCGGGGGTAAGCGCGACATATCGTTTGCGAATCACGTCGAAAATTACATTTTTTCCGTTTCGTACGTTTATTTTAGTGTCGAATACTGGTAGGTTTAACGATAACATTTATTATTTTTGTAAGTTAAATAACGGTTTCTATTATTGGAACCACAAATTTAATAGATAATTATGAAAACGAAAGAAGAAATCGTAGCTAATTGGCTACCCCGTTACACAAAACGTAACCTGGAAGATTTTGGAGAGTATATTCTGTTGACTAACTTCAACAAGTACGTAGAGATTTTCGCAAATCAATTTGATGTTCCTATTTTGGGTAGAGATGCCAATATGATTTCTGCTACAGCCGAGGGCATTACAATGATTAACTTCGGTATGGGTAGCCCTAATGCTGCCATTATCATGGATTTATTGGGAGCTATTCGTCCGAAAGCCTGCCTGTTTTTGGGGAAATGTGGCGGCATCGACAAGAAAAATCAGATTGGCGATTTAATTCTTCCTATTGCTGCTATTCGTGGTGAAGGAACATCCAATGATTATTTTCCACCTGAAGTTCCTGCTTTACCTGCGTTTATGTTGCAGCGTGCCGTTTCTTCGTCAATTCGTGACTATGGCCGCGATTATTGGACGGGTACTGTCTACACTACTAACCGCCGTATCTGGGAACATGATGAAGTATTTAAGGAATATCTGAAAAAAACCCGGGCAATGGCAGTAGATATGGAAACGGCTACTTTGTTCAGTTGCGGTTTTGCCAACCACATTCCAACAGGCGCTTTATTGCTAGTGTCCGATCAACCTATGACTCCGGATGGAGTGAAGACAGATAAAAGTGATAATTTGGTCACCAAGAATTATGTGGAAGAGCATGTCGAGATAGGCATTGCTTCTTTGCGCATGATTATTGATGCAAAGAAAACTGTAAAACACTTGAAATTCGACTGGTAACCACCGGCCTTTCTAAAAATATATATGGCAAAACAAGAACTGACCTGTGATGATATCCTCAAAGAACTGAGGGCGAAGCAGTATCGTCCCATCTACTATTTGATGGGGGAAGAATCGTATTATATCGATTTAATTGCCGATTACATTACCGATAATGTGTTGAACGAAACGGAAAAAGAGTTCAATCTGACTGTAGTGTACGGGGCTGATGTGGATGTAGCGACTATCATAAATGCTGCAAAACGCTATCCTATGATGTCTGAACATCAGGTAGTAGTAGTCAAGGAGGCACAAGCAGTCCGAAACATCGAAGAATTATCGTACTATCTTCAGAAACCGCTTCATTCCACTATTTTGGTGATATGTCATAAGCACGGAACGTTGGACCGTAGAAAGAAACTGGCTGCTGAAGTAGAAAAGACCGGTGTGCTGTTTGAATCCAAGAAGATAAAAGATGCTCAGCTTCCAGCTTTCATTGCTTCTTATATGAAGCGGAAAGGAGTAGATGTGGAACCCAAGGCAACGGCTATGCTGGCTGATTTTGTCGGCTCGGATTTAAGCCGTTTGACGGGTGAATTGGAAAAGCTGATTATCACTTTACCTGTGGGGCAGAAACGTGTAACTCCCGAACAAATCGAGAAGAATATAGGCATAAGCAAAGATTATAATAACTTTGAATTACGAAGCGCTCTGGTTGAAAAGGATATTCTGAAAGCAAATAAAATAATAAAATACTTTGAGGAAAATCCAAAAACGAATCCAATTCAAATGACATTGTCTCTGTTGTTCAGCTTTTATTCGAACTTGATGTTGGCGTATTATGCACCTGATAAGTCGGAGCAGGGAATTGCCAATATGCTGGGATTAAGAACTCCTTGGCAAGCTCGGGATTATGCTGTTGCGATGCGCAAATATAGTGGAGTGAAGACAATGCAGATTGTTGGTGAAATACGATATGCTGATGCTAAATCAAAAGGAGTGAAGAACAGTTCAATGTCCGACGGAGATATTCTTCGTGAATTAGTGTTTAAAATTTTGCATTAGCGAAACTGAATATTCTAATAAATAAAAGGCATATACTTTTACTGTAAAGCAGATTAAGTATATGCCTTTTTTGTATGCTTCAAATAATACTTGGTTAAGCTCATAGTCAAATCTCTTTTTTAAGGTGAATATTTTACAATGAATCAGTTATTCTTTTCTCTTTATTTTTTATTCATGAAAAGGAATCTGAATAATTTCACTTTCTCTATTTAAATTCTCTTTTAGCAGTATTTCTCTTATTTAGTTTATACTATAATCATTTTTTAGAATTGAAAAAATCGGATTTCGTTCAGACTATAATATAGAATGGAAAACCATATTGGCATAGATAGATTTTATATAAAATAGAGGGAGACTCTTCTTTCTCCTAAACTTATAAAATGTCATTTTGATAATTCGGGAAAATAATTGAGGTGTTTTACTATGTTTTTCCTAGTTAGTCTAAATTTTGATATTGATAAAATGAGCTTAATCCGCTGTAGTATAGATTGTTATTGTGAAAATAATGCTTCTAGAATCGAAAAAAAATCATCAATCGACCGAATATGCAGAAATATGGCAAGGATTTGCTATTTGTGAGCTAGATCAGAGGTAAATGTAAAGGAAGATTTGAGTAGTTCTTAATATACATAAGTAAATGGCGTATTTTATCCCTTGATTTATTGCTGTTGCAACTATTGAAATTTACTTTTGTATAAACGTATTTGTTTGTTTGTGAATTTTATATTCGTGAACGCGATACAAATGTTATTATACGATGCTGAGTACAAAAGTAAATGCAGTAATTTACATTAATAATAATGTGTGTATAGATGTAATAGGAGGGCGGTTAACATTCTATCTTTATACTACTATATTATTGTATATCATATAAATATCATCTATTTCTAAATTATTACTCTAAAAAGGTGATTTGATTGGCTTATATTTTTGTGAAATTCTTGTGTATCTCCTTGGTTTTGTTTGTTATACGACTGTTTATCAGTTGATTATTGGGCTTTATTAAATCTTATATATTAGTTGTTTTTGTATGTTTTTTCATGTTTTACAAGAGTGATATTCCATTTGTAATAATGTGCATACTTTTGTGATATTAATATTTTTATAATTGTAATTTGCATTTGTGATTTGTAATATTTACCTTTGTATATTCATAGAGATAGTTGATATTTCTGTGAAATCTATGTTTAATACATACAATTGTAACAAGAAAAGGCTGTATGGAAATAAAAGACAGAATTAGAATGATAATGGAGAGAGAAAAAGTTCCTCCCAGGGTTTTTGCTGAGACAATTGGAGTTCAGCAGTCCACTCTCTCACATATTTTGAATGATCGGAATAAACCAAGCTTGGAGGTTGTAATGAAGGTACATCAGACTTATAGTTATGTAAATCTTGAATGGCTGCTTTATGGTAAAGGTGAAATGATAGCTTCTGTAGAAGATGCTTCTATAGTTTCTTCCAGTGGCGATTATCAGCCTTCTTTATTTGATGAGAATCCTGTAAATTCGTCCAAAGAGCCGTTCAATCCGGAAAATCGCAAGGAAATGCCATTAAGAAGTACTGAAAATGCACCCAAAGAGATTGTAAAACAGGAGATTAGGTATATAGAAAAGCCTGCCAGAAAAATCACTGAAATAAGAATCTTTTTTGATGATAATACTTATGAAACCTTTCGACCTGAAAAATGAGAGGTAAAATCGGTGGTTTGAGCAAATTCCTGTATCTTTGCATCCGGAATACGAATTTATACTTTTATATCCATACATGAAGAAATTTATTTTAGATCTGACAGTCACTGAGAATATTAGATTGAATGCAAACTATGTGTTGCTGAAATTGACTTCTCAGTCATTACTGCCCGAAATGTTGCCGGGGCAGTTTGCTGAGCTTCGGGTGGACGGTTCATTAACCACTTTTTTACGCCGTCCTATTTCTATTAATTTTGTAGACAAGCGACAAAACGAGGTATGGTTTCTTATTCAATTGATTGGAGATGGAACAAGACGTTTAGGAGAAGTAAATCCGGGCGATGTGATCAATGTAGTACTTCCTTTGGGAAATGGCTATACAATACCTCAAAAGCCTTCAGATAAGCTTCTATTAGTAGGTGGAGGTGTCGGAACAGCTCCTATGTTATATTTAGGTGAGCAATTGGCGAAAAATGGTCATAAGCCTACCTTTCTTTTGGGTGCCCGCAGTGATAAAGATCTGCTGCAACTGGAAGAATTCGCTAAGTATGGCGAGGTGTATACTACCACAGAAGACGGAAGTCACGGAGAAAGAGGGTATGTCACTCAGCATTCTATATTAAATCAGGTACGTTTTGAGCAGATTTATACTTGCGGGCCTAAACCAATGATGATGGCTGTGGCAAAATATGCCAAAAGTAATCAGATAGAATGTGAAGTCTCTTTAGAAAACACAATGGCTTGTGGAATCGGAGCATGCCTCTGTTGTGTGGAAAATACGACAGAAGGACATTTGTGTGTATGTAAAGAAGGTCCTGTTTTTAATATAAATAAACTACTATGGCAGATTTGAGTGTAAATATAGGTGAATTACAGATGAAGAATCCGGTGATGACAGCATCTGGTACATTTGGATATGGTGAAGAGTTCTCAGATTTCATTGATATAGCGCGAATAGGCGGTATTATTGTAAAAGGTACTACTCTTCACAAACGTGAAGGTAATCCATATCCTCGTATGGCAGAGACTCCTTCTGGTATGTTAAACGCTGTAGGACTGCAAAATAAGGGTGTTGATTACTTTGTTGAACAGATATATCCCCGTATAAAGGATATTCAGACGAATATGATTGTAAATGTATCCGGGTCTGCTATTGAGGATTATGTGAAAACTGCAGAGATTATTAATGAACTTGACAAAATTCCTGCTATAGAATTGAATATCTCGTGCCCTAATGTAAAACAAGGAGGTATGGCTTTTGGTGTGTCAGCAAAAGGTGCTTCAGAAGTGGTAAAAGCAGTGCGTGCTGCTTACAAAAAGACACTTATCGTTAAACTCTCTCCGAACGTTACCGATATAACAGAAATAGCCCGCGCAGCAGAAGAAAGTGGTGCAGATAGTGTATCATTAATCAATACATTGCTAGGAATGGCTATTGATGCGGAGCGTAAGCGCCCTATTCTGTCAACTGTAACAGGGGGAATGTCCGGTGCTGCTGTGAAACCGATCGCTTTACGTATGGTTTGGCAAGTTGCGAAATCGGTAAATATTCCTGTCATAGGATTAGGGGGGATTATGAACTGGAAAGATGCTGTTGAGTTCATGCTTGCTGGTGCATCTGCTATCCAGATTGGTACAGCAAATTTCATAGATCCGGCTGTTACCATTAAAGTTGAAGATGGTATAAATGATTACTTAGAGAGACACGGATGTAAGTCTGTTAAAGAGATAATTGGTGCACTTGAGGTATAATTGAAAACATACAATAACCCTTCGTATAGAAACTGAAAGAAAAATGTTATTTTGCTATCCAAAGTTTGCCTAATAAAATCGTTAACGGGAATGATAGATGAAAAAGATATTTAGGCCGAAGAGTAAAATAGCAGATTTGTCTTTCTTATAGAAGATAAATAAAAACGACGGTAAGACTTCTTGAATTTCTTGCCGTCGTTTTTATTTACATATATTCATTAGTCTTCTAGTAAGTCAGGACGAAGTTTCCGGGTGCGTTCTAAAGATTGCTGTAGTTCCCATTCTTTTATTTTTGCTTCATGGCCGGATAATAAAATATCGGGTACTTTCCAGCCTTTATAGTCGGCAGGACGAGTGTAGACAGGGGCTGCCAGCAGATTGTCCTGGAAGGAGTCGGAAAGTGCAGATTGTTCATCTGAAATCACTCCAGGGATAATACGGACAATTGCATCTGCCATGACTGCTGCTGCTAGTTCACCTCCTGTCAATACATAGTCACCGATACTGATTTCTTTAGTGATCAGATGTTCACGGATACGATAATCAATACCTTTAAAATGTCCGCAAAGGATAATCAGGTTTTGAGCCAAAGAAAGACTGTTAGCCATTGGCTGATTGAACTGTTCTCCATCAGGGGTCGTAAAAATCACTTCATCATAGTTTCGTTCTGCCTTCAAAGCGTTAATGCAACGTTCGATAGGTTCTATTTTCATGACCATTCCGGCAAATCCGCCAAAAGGGTAGTCATCAACACGGCGATATTTATCTTCGGTATAGTCGCGCAGATTGTGGATATGTATTTCTGCAAGTCCTTTATCCTGAGCCCGTTTCATTATAGAGCAATTGAAGAACCCCTCAATCATTTCGGGTAAAACTGTTATAATATCAATACGCATAATCTTTATAATTTTTCGCAAAAGTACAAATATTCAAAGATAAACCTGTATTTTTGCCTTAAACAATCGAAGAAATATGGATATAAAGGAAAAAATAGAGGAATTGCGTGCTGAACTTCATCG
Source organism: Bacteroides sp. HMSC067B03 (assembly GCF_001811315.1). Classification (NCBI taxonomy): domain Bacteria; kingdom Pseudomonadati; phylum Bacteroidota; class Bacteroidia; order Bacteroidales; family Bacteroidaceae; genus Bacteroides; species Bacteroides sp. HMSC067B03. The sequence continues at coordinate 43,276 of NZ_KV804471.1, forward strand.
GCATAACTATAATTATTACGTGTTGAATGCCCCTGAAATTTCAGATAAAGACTTTGATGATAAGATGCGAGAACTTCAGGATTTGGAGCAGGCATATCCGGAATATAGAGACGAAAATTCGCCTACCATGCGCGTCGGTAGTGATATCAACAAAAATTTTACCCAGGTTGCGCATAAATATCCTATGTTGTCTTTGGCAAATACATACTCTGAAGGCGAAGTCACGGATTTTTATGAGCGTGTACGAAAGGCGTTGAATGAGGATTTTGAGATTTGCTGTGAGATGAAATATGATGGTACTTCTATTTCTCTGACCTATGAAGATGGAAAATTGCTTCGTGCCGTCACTCGTGGAGATGGAGAAAAGGGTGATGATGTGACGGATAATGTGAAGACGATCCGCTCTATCCCACTTGTACTTCATGGTGACAATTATCCTTCCTCTTTTGAGATACGTGGCGAAATTCTCATGCCTTGGGAGGTATTTGAAGAGTTGAATCGTGAAAAAGAAGCACGTGAAGAGCCGTTATTCGCTAATCCAAGAAATGCGGCTTCCGGTACGCTGAAGCTTCAGAACTCTTCTGTTGTGGCTTCTCGTAAGTTGGATGCATATTTGTATTACCTGTTGGGAGATAAGCTTCCATGTGACGGACATTATGAAAATCTTCAGGAAGCTGCAAAATGGGGATTTAAAATATCTGATTTGACACGTAAATGTCAGACACTGGAAGAAGTATTTGATTTTATCAATTATTGGGATGTAGAACGGAAGAATCTGCCGGTAGCTACCGATGGCATTGTTTTAAAGGTAAATAGTTTGAGACAGCAAAAGAATCTCGGTTTTACGGCAAAATCTCCCAGATGGGCAATTGCTTATAAATTTCAGGCAGAGCGTGCATTAACCCGGTTGAATATGGTTACTTATCAGGTAGGCAGAACAGGCGCTGTTACTCCTGTTGCCAACTTAGATGCTGTTCAGCTCTCTGGAACGATTGTAAAACGTGCTTCATTGCATAATGCGGACATAATTGAAGGGCTTGATCTGCATATCGGAGATATGGTATATGTAGAAAAAGGAGGTGAAATCATTCCTAAAATTACAGGAGTGGATAAAGATGCCCGTAGTTTTATGCTTGGTGAGAAAGTCAGGTTCATTACCAATTGCCCCGAATGTGGCAGCAAATTAATAAGATATGAAGGTGAAGCCGCTCATTATTGTCCAAATGAAACTGCCTGTCCTCCACAGATAAAAGGCAAAATAGAGCATTTTATAAGTCGGAAAGCTATGAATATTGATGGATTGGGACCTGAAACGGTGGATATGTTCTATCGTTTAGGCTTAATTCATAATACGGCAGACCTGTATGAGTTGACAGCTGATGATATTAAAGGACTGGACCGTATGGGAGAAAAATCTGCCGAGAATATTATTACGGGAATTGCACAGAGCAAGACCGTTCCTTTTGAGCGTGTCATTTTTGCTTTGGGGATTCGCTTTGTTGGCGAGACAGTAGCAAAGAAAATTGCCAAGTCTTTTGAGAATATTGATGAGCTGCAACAGGCTGACCTTGAAAAGCTGATAAGTATCGATGAAATCGGGGAAAAAATAGCAAAGAGCATTCTTTTGTACTTTTCAAATGAGTCCAATCGCGAGTTAGTTGGCAGGTTAAAAGCAGCCGGACTTCAACTTTATCGCAGAGAAGAAGATATGAGTGGGTATACGGATAAATTAGCTGGTCAGTCTATTGTGATTAGCGGTGTGTTTACACATCATTCGCGAGATGAATACAAAGATCTTATTGAGAAAAATGGCGGTAAGAATGTAGGAAGTATTTCTGCAAAGACTAGTTTTATCCTTGCCGGAGACAATATGGGGCCAGCCAAACTGGAAAAAGCAAAAAAACTTGGAGTAACCATACTAAGCGAGGACGAATTTCTGAAACTTATATCGTAAGATATGAAAAATATTCGTACTTTTGCGCCTAATAAAATTAGAGATTATAATTAAAACTCATGATACAGACTAAATTGAAAGGAATGGGGGTAGCACTGATTACTCCTTTCAAAGAGGATGAAAGCGTTGATTATGATGCGTTGATGCGTTTGGTAGACTATCTATTGCAGAATAATGCGGATTTCTTGTGCGTGCTGGGAACTACAGCCGAAACTCCGACTCTTACCGAGGATGAGAAGAAGACTATCAAAAAAATGGTGATTGATCGTGTTAACGGCAGAATTCCTATTTTATTGGGTGTAGGTGGTAACAACACACGTGCAATAGTAGAAACATTAAAAAATGACGATTTTACAGGAGTTGACGCTATATTGTCTGTAGTGCCATATTATAATAAACCATCGCAAGAGGGAATTTATCAGCATTATAAAGCTATATCAGAAGCTACAGAACTCCCTATTGTGTTGTATAATGTCCCGGGGCGCACAGGGGTAAATATGACGGCTGAAACAACTTTGCGCATTGCCCGCAATTTCAGCAATGTAATTGCCATTAAGGAAGCTTCCGGTAACATTACCCAAATGGATGATATTATCAAGAATAAACCAGATAATTTCAATGTTATTTCTGGTGATGACGGCATCACTTTCCCGCTAATAACATTGGGAGCTGTTGGGGTGATCTCTGTAATCGGTAATGCTTTCCCACGTGAATTTAGCCGTATGACACGCTTGGCGCTTCAGGGGGATTTTGCTAATGCTCTTACTATTCATCACAGGTTTACTGAGTTATTTGATCTTTTGTTTGTGGATGGAAATCCGGCTGGAGTAAAATCAATGTTGAATGCAATGGGAATGATCGAAAATAAGCTTCGATTGCCACTTGTTCCAACAAGAATAACAACGTTTGAGGCAATACGTAAGGTTTTAAACGAGTTAAATATTAAATGCTGATAGGATCGGGAAAGGTATTAATCTTCCGTGCATCTTATTATAAATATTTCCCCTTCACCCTCTCTCGTAATTCTTAATTAATGCGAGTGTGGTGGAGGTTTTTTTTTGAGTGAAATTCTAATCTTCCTAATGTTCAAAGATAAACTTTCTGATGTTTGAAAATAAGTATTGAAGTGTTTGAGAAAAACATCCTATTGATTGAATGTAATCAAGCGGTCGGTTTAAAATATCTTTCTTGATGTCGATTTTCTTCGATGAAATGGGGGAAAATGCAAAATCCTCTGCAAAAATGCAGAGGATTTTGGTGATCGCGACAGGATTCAAACCTGTAACCGGCTGATCCGTAGTCAGCTACTCTATTCAGTTGAGCTACGCGACCTTGTTAAGTATTGTAGAAGTGACCGCGACAGGATTCAAACCTGTAACCGGCTGATCCGTAGTCAGCTACTCTATTCAGTTGAGCTACGCGACCATTGTTTCGTTTTAACGGGTGCAAAGATACGTACTTTTCCCGAATTAGCAAGCGTTTGGCGACTTTTTTTGCGGAAAATTATTCGATGAAACGGTAATTAAACAGTTGGAAACCGATACTTAACCCGACATTCCACTCCCTTCTCGGTGAGCTATAATGATTTACATAAGCAGAGATGTCTCCGAAGGGTAATTGACACACTACAGAAATTTCTCCTAAATATTCGAATTTAGAGAAAGCTTTTCCATAATATGCTTTATTTAATGAGTTTCTTTCAATCGGATAAATAGGCATAAAACCATAAAATTCAGCTCGCAGGTGGAACATTTGGTTGAGACGATAGATTGGGCGGATACCAGCTCCCACAAATTGATTGGCACGAAAAGCTTCGTTATAGGTAAGCTTACTATGTTGTGTAGGCGAAAATTCACCAGCTTGCATCATAGTTGCCGTATAGTTCTCTGAGAAATTCTTAGAAGCATACAGAGCTTTTAAATACCACCCTAAGACCCAGTGCTCGTTCATCGTATGGTATTTTTCTTTCATATATGATAATTGTAACCAGGAATGGTGTTCTTTATTTATTTGAATTCCTTTGGTTTCTTCGCCGGGATAGAATCTTTCCCGGCCTATAAATATCTGTGCGATAAGGGCTTCTTTGTAGCCCTGCGTCGGGTATTGTCGTGAATTAAGCGTGCTACCATTGAAGCTAATAGAGCCACCGAACAAATCGTAACGACTTCTGTCAAATCTATCCTTCTCAAAGTCGATGATGTTTCTCTGGAAATATTTGTCTTCTATTCTGGCGATTCCTATTCCAAATTCAGCTCGTTTACTCAAAAGAAATGGTAATCCTACCTGAAGTTTGAGAAAGCGTTCATCTTTCTGATTAAATGCCGGTTTGTCATTTCTGGAAAATAACTTGTCTTTTTTGAAGTAATCAAAAGTTGTGATGGATGCGATAAAACGGTAAGAGGTTGGGATTGCCGTAGAAAAGTCAATCTTTGCCATAAATTGTGCATTATTATAGACTTTCCCAAGTTGTCCGTCAAAAAGCAACTCCTTCGCATAGTAATTTAGATCCTGATAGCTGAGTCCGAGATAAATTTGGTTGGAATTGGATGTGGAAATATTCCCTCCTAATCGTACGGCAAAATTATTTTCCAGTTTAACTTTTAAATGCAGGTCATATGTTTCATCCTCCGGATTGTATACAGCGTGTGGAATGATCTCAGAAATCATATTATCTGAAAGTAACCGGAAATATCCTTCTTTCAAGTCTTCATAAGTGAATTCCTTATTGTCAGAACTATGAAATTCTTTTTTAATGTATGCCTGTTGCTGGGGATTTGCTCCGTCAATGATGATGTTCTTGAAGCGTAATTCCGGATAGTTGCTTCGATATACCATTCTTCTCAAACGTATATTATCTAGATTCACCCGCCTGTGTATGCGGCTTTTTATAGAATCCATCATACTTATGGTCCGGTTATAACCAATATCGTGTAATTCATCTATTCGCTGAAAATCCATCAAACTGACATTGTCATATTTGAATGTCATCAAAATACCCATTGAATCTGGAATAGAATAGTCGGTTTTTTGCATAACCATATTTTCTATTTGGCTCATAAGGTCATTTTCCTTGGGCTTAGTAGGATTGGTAGATACAACGCTCCCAATTATAATATCCGGGTGAAAATCATCTCTCATAACGTCTGTAGGGAAGTTATTGTAGATTCCCCCGTCATATGCTAAAACATTGTCAATCTCTATCGGCTTAAACATAAAGGGAAAACTCATGGAGGCCCGGACAGCATCCCCCAAATCTCCATTTTTCATTACCAGTTGCTTTTTATTGTATACATCAGAGGCTATGCAGCGGAAAGGGACAAATAACTTATCGAAATCACCTTTACATGCGGCTGTAGCACGTGCATACAAATCTACAAATACCAAATTCATTTGTATGGGATTTACCACACTTGTGGGCAAAAATTGTGGTTTGAAATTTTTTAATGAGTCTTTGAACGAAAAACGAATATTAAAAAATTCCGGTGTCGGGACATTTTTTTTGAAATGATATACGTATTTTTCTTCTATCTGTCCTGAATACCATCTTTTAAAGTCTTCCGATTTTAATAATTCTTCCATATCGTCAGGAGAATACCCCATCGCATAGAGAGAGCCAATGATAGCTCCCATAGAGGTTCCTGTAATATAATCAATGGGAATGTTATTTTCTTCTAAGGCACGGATGATACCGATGTGTGTCAATCCTTTAGCGCCACCTCCACTTAAAACAAGACCTACTTTTTGGGCGCAGACAGTTGGTATGAATAACCATATAGCAATTAACACTAAAAGTATTTTTCTCATAACCTGAATCAAACAATTGAAGTTTTTATCATTTAGTGTTCAAATATATGCAATACTTTCCAAATTATCGATATTTTAGCGTTCGTTTTATGATGAAAAAAGAGCATTACAACATGTTTTAGTGTTGAATGCTCTTTCATTGATTTATGTTATAAATAAAGGGGCGATATTAAATCAGCTCAATACTACGCTTCACAAAGTTATTTAATGCTTCACCTTTTAGCATATTATTCTGCAATAGGGCTAAATCGATGAGTTGGCGGATTACCTTGTTGTTGTTGGCATATCCTGCAAAGATGTTCTCTTTTTTATTTTTAAGTTCATCCCATTTCTTGTCCAAGTCATTCAATTCGTCTTTCTCGGTAGTAGGAATTTCTTCTTCTTTCTTATTCTTCTGACTGTCTTTTAGTTCATTGCGACGCTTATTGACACTGTTCATCTCTGTTTGTATAGGAGCTACTTCAGGATGACAAACTGCTTCTTCTTCATCAAGCACTTGCTTAATAAGCTTATGGTCGGAGTTTAGAACCAGGTTAAACATATCCGGCATTTCTCCATAGAAGCTCATTCCAGCTTGAATATTTGCCATTTCTTTCATACGACGCATATATTCGCTTTGAGTAATCATCACCGGTGCTGAATTATCTCCCAATGCTTGTGTCATTACATTGAACTCAACTTTATCCATCTTAGGCAATTGACTCTTGAAAGCAGTTGTGATGGCTTCCTGCTTTTCTCCTTCCAATGTTTCGCCTTTTTTATCTTCTTTGATGATAAGGTTGTCGATAACATCACTGTCTACACGAGTGAAGCGCGATTTCTCAAACTTTTGTTCCAACATGCTTACCATAGCTACATCTAATTGACCATCCATAAGCAAGACATTGTATCCCTTATTTGTGGCAGCTTCAATATAGCTGAATTGTTCGTCCTTATTATTAGCATACAAATAAATCAGATTTCCATCTTTATCTGTCTGATTATCTTTAATAAGAGTCTGATACTCTTCAAATGTATAATGTTTGTTATCTGTATCGGTGAAAAGGGCGAATTTTTGCGCTTTCTCATAGAAATCTTCTTGAGTTAGCATGCCATAATTGATAAATATTTTCAAATCATTCCACTTCTCTTCAAACTGTTTGCGATCGTTCTTAAAGATAGATTGCAGGCGATCGGAAACTTTCTTCGTGATATAGGTCGAGATCTTCTTCACATTCGAGTCGCTTTGCAAATAAGAACGGGATACATTCAATGGAATATCCGGAGAATCTATAACTCCATGTAATAAAGTCAAGAAGTCGGGTACAATTCCCTCTACAGAATCCGTTACATATACTTGGTTGCAATATAACTGAATCTTATTTTTATTCAGTTCAATATTACTCTTTACTTTCGGGAAATAAAGAATACCAGTCAAATGGAATGGATAATCTACATTCAGATGAATCCAAAACAGTGGTTCATCTGACATCGGATACAGCTTGGTATAGAATGATTTGTAATCTTCGTCTGACAGTTCACTCGGTTTGCGAGTCCACAAGGGAGTGGTATCGTTGATAATATTGTCTTCAGTAGTTTCTACCTGTTTACCATCTTTCCATTCTTTCTTTTTACCAAATGCGATAGGTACGGGAAGGAAACTGCAATATTTCTTTAGAAGCTCAGAAATACGCGCTTCTTCGAGGAATTCTTTGCAGTCCTCATCGATATATAGGATGATATCTGAACCACGATCTGCCTTATCTACTTCTTCAAGAGTAAATTCCGGACTGCCATCACAAGTCCATTTTATAGCTTGTGCTCCATCTTTGTAGGATTTAGTGATAATTTCTACTTTTTTTGCAACCATAAAAGCAGAATAGAAACCTAAGCCGAAATGTCCAATGATTGCATTTGCATCATCTTTGTATTTTTCCAGAAAGTCATTGGCTCCTGAAAATGCAATCTGGTTGATGTACTTTTCAATTTCTTCTGCAGTCAGACCAATACCACGGTCAGAGATAGTAATAGTGTCTTTACCTAATTCAACGTGAATTGTCAGATTACCCAATTCACCTTTAAACTCACCAATAGAGGCAAGGGTATTCAATTTTTGAGTGGCATCTACTGCATTAGATACTAATTCGCGAAGAAAAATTTCATGGTCACTGTACAAGAACTTTTTGATGATAGGGAAAATGTTCTCTGTTGTAACCCCAATATTACCTTTTTGCATAATAACGTATATTTTTTTGGTTTATTTATTAGAATGTTTTTAATTGATATTTGTTCAGATAGAGACAAAAAAAATGCCAGACCTTGAGGTCTGACATTCTGGCATATTTTATGACTTGTTTTATCTAGGAAACCTTCTCTCAGGAAGCAATAGCTTTCATCTCCAATTCGCCTTTTTCTTTGTTTAGCGAGATTTGAATTACATCTTTTTCTTTTAAAGAAGAAGTAATGATGAGTTCTGATAGTCCATCCTCCAAATAAGTCTGAATAGCTCGCTTTAATGGGCGGGCTCCGAATTGCACATCATATCCTTTTTCGGCTACGAATCGTTTTGCTTCGTCATCAATAATAAGCTTATATCCAATAGATTCAATACGCTCATACAGTCCTTTCAGCTCAATGTCAATGATTTTTGTGATAGCCTCCAGAGAAAGCTGGTCGAACGTTATGATTTCATCGATACGGTTAATAAATTCAGGCGCGAATGATTTATTTAAAGCCTTTTGTATGACACTTCGTGAGAATTCTTTGTCATCCAGGCGACTTTGCGTTGCAAATCCTACGCCACGTCCAAACTCCTTCAACTGGCGAGTACCAATATTGGAAGTCATGATAACAACTGTATTTTTAAAATCAACCATTCTGCCATAACTGTCAGTCAAACGACCCTCATCCATCACTTGAAGAAGGAGGTTGAACACATCAGGATGTGCTTTTTCAATTTCATCAAGTAGGACAATAGAATAAGGTTTGCGACGCACTTTCTCTGTTAATTGTCCGCCTTCTTCATATCCTACATATCCCGGAGGTGCTCCAACCAGACGTGAGACCGTAAATTTCTCCATGAATTCACTCATATCTATTCGGATTAGCGCATCGGAAGAACCAAACATGTATTTAGCCAATTCTTTAGCTAAATGGGTTTTACCTACACCAGTCGGACCTAAAAACATAAAGGTCCCAATGGGCTTATTAGGATCTTTCAATCCCACACGGCTTCTTAAAATAGCCTTGACTAGTTTTTCTATAGCCGGATCCTGTGCGATGACTTTTGATTGCAGGTCCTCCTTCATGCCGGCTAACTTGATTCCTTCAGCTTGTGCCATACGTTGTACTGGAATACCGGACATCATAGAAATAACATTAGCAATTTCTTCTGCATCAACAGTCTGTCTGTTCTCTTTCAGGCTGTTTTCCCATTCCCGTTTCATTTCATCCAACTGAATAGTAAGTTCCTTCTCCTTATCGCGGAAGCTGGCAGCGAGTTCGAAATTCTGTGATTTCACAGCTTCATTTTTCTTGCTTTTGGCTTCTTCAATGAGCTTTTCCTGTTCTTCAATTTCTTTAGGTACGTTGACGTTGGTTAGATGTACACGTGATCCTGCTTCATCCAAAGCATCAATAGCCTTGTCGGGGAAGTTACGGTCCGTAATATAGCGGTCTGTCAACTTGACACAAGCTTCTAAGGCTTCATCCGTATAGTTTACATTATGATGGTCTTCATATTTATCCTTGATATTACGCAGAATCTGAAGAGTTTCATCAGCAGTAGTAGGTTCTACCATTACTTTCTGGAAACGACGTTCCAAGGCCCCGTCTTTTTCTATATTCTTGCGATATTCATCAAGAGTAGTGGCACCGATACATTGTATTTCGCCCCGTGCCAATGCAGGTTTCAGCATATTGGCCGCATCCATTGAGCCGGCAGCAGACCCTGCACCTACAATTGTATGGATCTCATCAATGAATAAAATCACATTCGGATTCCTCTGTAACTCGTTGAGAATGGAACGGATACGCTCTTCGAATTGACCACGGTATTTTGTTCCTGCCACAACCGCGGTCATGTCAAGAGCTACCACCCGTTTATCAAACAAGATACGCGATACTTTCTTTTGAATGATTCTCAAAGCAAGTCCTTCAACGATTGCCGATTTTCCTACGCCAGGCTCACCAATCAAAATTGGATTATTTTTTTTGCGCCGACTGAGGATTTGAGCCAAACGTTCGATTTCCTTTTCTCTGCCTACTACCGGGTCCAAACGTCCTTCTTCTGCCGCTTTTGTCATATCTGTACCGAAATTGTCAAGCACAGGAGTGTCATTAGAAGGCTTTTTCGAAGCTGTTTGCGCCTGTTGCTGGCGTTCTTCAGAACCGCTTCCACCGGATCGGGGAGAAGACATTTCTTCGTCATCATCGTCCTCTGTGAATCCCATGCCGGAATTTACATCTGGCTGTAATGTAGCTTGTTCCAACACTTTCACATAATTAATGTCATTAGCTTCGAGCACGGAAGCTGCCATATTGTTTTTTTCTCTTAGGATCGCTAACAAAACATGCTCTGTATCAGCTATATTACTTTTCATTCCACGTGCCTCTAAAATACACATTTTCAATATTTTGGCCGCGTCGTTAGACAACGGTATCTCTGCGTCAGGCAATAGCATATCATCAGCTTCTGTCTTCAGCCGAGCTTCAATCTGCTGCTTTACTGCAGCTAAATTGGTGTTGAGTTTTGACAATATCTCGATAGCTTTTCCTTCACCGTCACGAAGCATTCCCAGAAGTAGATGCTCAGGTCCGATATGCCTACTCCTCAATCGGTTAGCTTCTTCCTTGCTATAGACGATAATGTCGGAAACTCTTTGTGAGAATTGATTATTCATACTTTTTCCTTTTCTTCTAAGGGGTTATTTACTGGCAAATATACGCATTTAATCAAGTTTGTATTGCATATTTGCTTTATTTCTTATCTCTACAAATGGCGTGCCATAAAATGCCATGTTTTTAGTTATATATATAAGGTATAACAAATATTGTCCCCTGTTTTTCGTGAATATGTTTTTTTATGATGGCATTTATTCTTTTTCTCTTTTCTTTTTCTAATATTAATGGTTGGAAGTCAATTCGTTCACTGGAATTTTTAATTTTAATAACTAAATATGAACAAATAGACTGTCCTTCAAGCAGAAAAAAACTTTCTTCGGAAAAACTTTCGTATATCGTGGAAAAGTAGTACTTTAGCGTGGTTTTTCACAGACCATACAATGTATAATTAATAATCATTTTAAATGCTTGAACAAGACAGAATTATAAAGATTAACATCGAGGAGGAAATGAAGTCATCGTACATTGACTACTCCATGTCGGTCATTGTTTCACGTGCCCTTCCGGATGTTAGAGATGGATTTAAGCCCGTTCACCGTAGAATTTTATACGGAATGATGGAATTGGGTAATACTTCAGACAAACCTTATAAAAAATCTGCAAGAATTGTGGGTGAAGTACTGGGTAAGTACCACCCGCATGGAGACTCTTCAGTTTATTATGCTATGGTGCGTATGGCTCAGGAATGGGCAATGCGTTATCCTTTAGTAGATGGCCAAGGTAACTTTGGTTCTGTAGATGGTGATAGCCCCGCTGCTATGCGTTATACGGAGGCTCGTCTAAACAAGTTGGGTGAAGCGATGATGGATGACCTGTATAAGGAAACTGTAGACTTCGAACCTAACTTTGATAATACGTTGACGGAACCGAAAGTTATGCCAACCCGTATCCCTAATCTTTTGGTTAACGGTGCCTCTGGTATTGCTGTAGGTATGGCGACTAATATGCCTCCTCATAACCTTTCGGAAGTGATTGATGCTTGTGAAGCATATATTGATAATCAGGAAATCACAGTGGAAGAATTGATGAATTATGTCAAGGCTCCGGATTTCCCTACAGGCGGTTATATATATGGTATAAGTGGGGTGCGCGAAGGGTATCTGACAGGTCGTGGCCGAGTGGTTATGCGTGCGAAAGCGGAAATTGAAACCGGACAGACACATGATAAAATCGTAGTGACTGAGATCCCTTACAATGTCAATAAGGCTGAACTGATTAAATATATAGCTGATCTTGTTAATGATAAGAGAATAGAAGGTATCTCGAATGCAAATGATGAGTCTGACCGTGACGGAATGCGTATCGTTATTGATGTAAAACGTGATGCCAATGCGAGCGTAGTACTGAATAAGTTGTATAAGATGACAGCTTTGCAGACTTCTTTCGGTGTGAATAATGTAGCATTAGTTCATGGACGTCCGAAAACGCTGAATCTGAGGGATATGATTAAATACTTCGTGGAACACAGACACGAGGTGGTTATTCGTCGTACTCAGTTCGATTTGCGTAAAGCAAAAGAGCGTGCCCATATCCTTGAAGGTTTGATTATCGCTTCTGATAATATTGATGAAGTTATCCGTATCATTCGTGCAGCCAAGACTCCAAATGATGCAATAGCTGGTTTGATAGAACGTTTTAATCTGACAGAAATACAGTCACGTGCAATTGTAGAGATGCGTTTGCGGCAGTTGACTGGTCTGATGCAAGATCAGCTTCATGCTGAATACGAAGAAATCATGAAACAGATTGCTTATTTGGAAAGCATTTTGGCTGATGATGAGGTATGTCGTAAGGTGATGAAGGATGAATTATTAGAAGTTAAAGCGAAATATGGTGACGAACGTCGTTCTGAAATCGTATATTCTTCCGAAGAATTCAATCCGGAAGACTTCTATGCCGATGATCAGATGATTATTACGATTTCTCACATGGGTTATATCAAACGTACACCATTAACTGAATTTCGTGCACAGAATCGTGGTGGAGTAGGTTCTAAAGGAACAGAGACCCGTGATGCGGACTTTGTAGAGCATATTTATCCGGCTACTATGCACAATACTATGATGTTCTTCACACAGAAGGGGAAATGTTACTGGCTGAAAGTATACGAAATACCAGAAGGAACGAAGAACTCCAAAGGACGTGCTATACAAAACTTGTTAAATATCGACTCTGATGATAGTGTAACTGCATATTTGCGTGTTAAGAGTCTGGATGATTCTGAATATATCAATAGTCATTATGTATTATTCTGTACAAAGAAAGGTGTTATCAAGAAGACATTACTTGAACAATATTCACGCCCACGTCAGAATGGTGTAAATGCTATTACAATTCGTGAGGATGACAGTGTAATTGAAGTTCGAATGACGAATGGTAATAATGAAATTATTATTGCTAATCGCAATGGTCGGGCTATTCGTTTCCATGAGGCTGCAGTCCGTGTAATGGGGCGTACAGCAACAGGTGTGCGTGGTATTACACTAGATAATGATGGCCAGGACGAAGTAATAGGAATGATTTGCATCAAAGATTTAGAAACAGAATCTGTAATGGTTGTTTCTGAACAGGGATATGGCAAGCGTTCTGAAATCGAAGATTATCGTAAGACTAATCGCGGTGGTAAGGGTGTAAAGACCATGAACATTACCGAGAAAACAGGTAAGTTGGTAACAATCAAGTCAGTGACCGATGAGAACGATTTAATGATTATCAATAAATCCGGAATTACTATCCGTCTGAAAGTGGCTGATGTTCGCATTATGGGACGTGCTACTCAAGGTGTTCGTCTGATTAATCTTGAAAAACGTAATGACCAGATTGGTTCTGTATGTAAAGTCATGACAGAAAGCCTTGAGGATGAAATTCCTACAGAAGAAACAGAAGGTACTATTGTAAGCGATCTGTCTAATGACGCTCCGGAGGTCGACAATGCAGATGTTGACACAGATATTGATGAAAACAATAACGAAATTGAGGAATAGACATAATATTAATAATTAATCAAACAACAATCATGAAAAGAGTATTATTTTCAATGGTTTTATTGATGGCCGTTAGCTTATCATTCGCTCAAATGAAGAATGTAAAAGAAGCCAAAAGCATTGCCAGTGATGTAAAACCGAATTTTGGTCAGGCTGAAAAGCTGATTAATGAAGCTATTAAGAATCCTGAGACTAAAGATCTTCCTGACACATGGGACGTTGCTGGATTTATTCAGAAACGCTTTATCGAAGAAGAACGTGACAAGAAAGGCGTTTTGAAACAGCCGTTTGACACATTAAAGGCATACAATAGCATTTTGAAAATGTTTGAGTATTATACTAAATGTGATGATTTAGCTCAAGTACCTAATGAAAAAGGTAAAATTAAAAACAAATACAGAAAAGCAAATGCTTCAACTATATTAGTTGAGCGTCCTAATTTGATTAACGGTGGTATTCAATACTTCAACCTTGATAAGAATAAGGAAGCTTTGCAGTTCTTTGCAACATACGTAGAGTCAGCTTCTTATCCTATGTTAGCAGAACAAAATTTAGCTAAAACAGATACTCTTCTGGCACAAATTGCATATTACGCAACATTAGCTGCTGACAGAGTAGGAGACAAAGATGCAATTATTAAGTATGCTCCTGCTGCTTTGGAAGATAAGGATGGAGGTAAATTTGCAATGCAATTGATGGCAGATGCTTATAAAGCTAAAGGTGATACAGCTGCATGGGTTAAATCATTGGAAGAGGGTATTTTAAAGTTCCCGGGAAATGACTATTTCTTTGCGAATTTGGTTGATTACTACACTAGTTCTAACCAAGCATCTAAAGCAATGGAATTTGCTGATAGAATGTTATCTACTGATGCCAACAACAAGTTATATTTATATGTAAAAGCATATCTTTATCATAATATGAAAGAGTATGATAATGCTATTGAATTTTACAAAAAAGCTATCGCTGCAGATCCTGAATATGCAGAAGCATATTCTAATGTAGGACTGGTATATTTGATGAAGGCTCAAGATTATGCTGATAAAGCTACAACAGATATCAATGATCCTAAATATGCAGAGGCACAGGCTACAGTGAAGAAATTCTATGAAGAAGCTAAGCCATTTTACGAAAAAGCCAGAGCTTTGAAGCCAGATCAGAAAGATTTGTGGTTGCAGGGTCTCTATCGTGTTTATTACAATTTGAACATGGGGCCTGAATTTGAAGAAATTGATAAGATGATGAAATAATTATCATTAATCAGTTATTATAAAAAAGACTATCTCAATATTAATGAGATGGTCTTTTTTATTTTTATCTTAAGTTTTGATGTTTTTGAGGGGAGAATGAAAAAGCGGCATCTACATTTATTTTTGGGATGCCGCTTTTATTTTAGAGAGAGAAGAGAGAGTCGTTATTAGTATTATCTTTTTTTTCTATTAAACATAATCATCATTATTCCCTAAACGTAAACAACTTATTTTGCTTCCTTCCGATCAACCGTTAATAACAAGCAATGGCGTATCGGAATGGAAAATCATCTTACGAGCGATACTTGGATTAAATAAGCGAGCAAATATATTTCTTTTATAGGAAGTTAATGTTATTATATCTATTTGATTATCTTTGATATACTGATCAAGTCCTTTCAATAGATTATCATTCATTACCACATCATAATGGATTTCAAGCCCGGGATATTGTTTTTGGAAATAATCCTTGATACCAGCAAGCTTAATTTCGTTCCAAGTATCCTTTGATTCAGCCAGATGTATTAATGAGACAGAAAAATGAAAGGATTTCCACGTATTGAAAAAAGCTTCAAAAGCAATCAAGTCTCTTTGATCAAAATTGGTTAGGAAAGCAATGCGTTTTACTTCATTGAATTCTTTGAACGGAGTATTTTCCGGAATGGCTAATACTGCTGTGCGGCTTCTATCAATGATTTCAGCTGTGACACTACCAATCAAGTCGATATCTTTCTGGCTTTTTCCACGTGTACCCATAATGATAACCTTAGGACGTTGCTCCTTGGCGTACCTTAAGATTTCTTCTTCAGGGATACCTTCCCGTAATATACAACTATATTTAATATCAGGGAATTCTCCAGATGCGACTTTTTCCTTTATTTTATCAGATAGTATGTTGAGGTCAGAATGCACCTGTTGGATGATTGTTTTAACAGATTCCTCATCTCCAATCTGATAATTAAAAACGTCACCATATGGTAATGATGAAGCGTATATAGGTGTAAAGTAAACATGCAATAGAATTACTTCAGAATTCTCTGTTTTTGCCAAATTAAAGCCGAATTCGCACGCTTTCATCGAATAACTGGAGAAATCGACAGGTATTAAAATTTTGTTTGATTTACTGTCCGACTTTGGCGTCTTCTCTCCCACTATACTTTCAGATAACCAAGTAGAACTTTCAGTTATTTTTAATGCACGCGGTAAATCACTTTCTTTAATTCGCAGGCGTACTCCTGAAGAGACAACTGGTTGTATTTGATTTACATTATGAATATATGTTTCTATTCCTTCATTTTCGAGGACATTTTTTAGAATCTGAGCTTTTGTATAAGTCAGAATAGCTAAGGTTACTAATTTATCTTCCATAATTTATCTATTTTTGAAGGTAAACAAATAAGAAATCCCAATTGTTTGGGCAATTGGGATTCTGTTTTATATTTTAAATTTGCATAGGTTCGGTAGCTTGTTCTTTTTGCATACTCAAGTTTATTTCATCTAAGATTTTTAGAGCCCGGTCGAGAACAGTTGTATCATCCAGCATTACAAGCCCGCCATCCGGACCGGGCTCAAGATGTATTCCGACACTTTTTCCTTCCTTGAAATTGTGCCCTCCGAAGAAGTTGCGCACTGTATCGACGTGCAAACCAAGTTCGTCTGCTATTCTATGCATGCTACCGCTAGGCAATGAATCTTTAATCTTGCGAAGTTCATTAAATGTTATTGTTCTCATGTCTCATAAATTTAATGGTTAATACTATATTGTATTTAATTTTTTATCACGCTATAAACTTAAGCAAAAAAAAAAGATAAAACAAATTATTTGCTTATCTTTTTTCCTAAATTCATCTATTCTGTTTATGAATTTTATATCACTTCAATAGCGGAAGCCGGTACCCATCCTACTTTGCCGTCTTCCAAGCGAATTTCCTTCCATTCTTTCATTGAATTGTCTTTGATACTGACCTTACGTCCTTCATGAAGAATAAACAAGCTAGTTCCACTTTCACTTGGAGTGCTGCGAACTGTTACGCTAGGATTCATGACAATCGCTTCGTTTCGATTTACCAGACGTTCTTTTTGTTCTGAGGCAAACAGATTAGAACATATCATAACGATCAGGAAAACGATGCCTGCGATAAACCCTACTTTCTTCAGCATAATCTGTTTGGAGAAGATAAAGAAATAAAGAGTGATGATAAATAGAATGAATGAGACAATTCCCCATGTAGCCCATGCATCTACACTCATGCTGTTTATCAGAGCCTTAGTCCATGATACAAAGAAAACTTCCGGAACCGGTTCTACTTTATCTATTGTTTTAGCGCGCGCTACTTCCAGATTGGCACGGATATCACTGTTTCCCGGTTTCATGAGCAAAGCGCGTTCGTAATTGAGTACGGCTTTGGCTATTTCTCCAATTTTATAATAACTGTTTCCTAAATTGTAATACACATCTGCAGACTCTCCATTTTTTAATAAGGACTCATATATCTGGATAGCAGTTGTATAATCATCTTTTATATATGCGGAATCTCCTTCAGCTTTTGTTGCATCTTCCAATTTCGTATCGGGAAATGCATGTGAACCCGCATGGATAGAATCAACTTCAGTTGTTTGTATAGAATCAATGTTTTGAGATCCTTGTCCGAAACAAGTAACTGACATCGATAATAATATAAAAAACAATATTTTTTTCATGACACAATCTCTTCAGGGTTAATGTTTTATTGAATTTTCCATCCTGCTTATCACTTCTATTGAAGATGAATAAACTTTATCCATCGCCTGATTTTCATCCCCCGGAGCGAAACGAGCAAACTCACAATCATTCAATGCATTCAGGAATTCTTTAATTAATTCTTCACTTACTCCATGGTTTCTCAATTTCTCTTCAATATTGTCTTTTGATAAACGAGAGACTGGAATACTTAGTTTGTCACTGATATATCCCCACAATGCTTTCAAAACTTCATCATAGAAAGCATCTTTCTTGTTTTCAGAGAGCAGTTTACCAGCTAGTTTCATACGTTTAGTTGCTACCTTATTAGCTTTCTTTGTCTTCATCTTAGCAACATTAGCGTTTGCTGCTGCCTGTTTGCGGTAGACGATAAAGAATATGATGAAAGCAAGAGCGGGAATGATATAGAACAGCCAATACGTCACTGAGCCATAGAAGAAACTACCCTTAGGCTGGAGAGTTACTTCATTTTGCTTGATGTAACGGATGTCTTCACCCAGTACTTTCAAATCTTCTTTGTTGGTGAAATTAGCAATCACCTGATCAGCGTTTCCTGCACCTTTTTCAACATTGATTACGTAATCTTCCGTTTTCAATGTCTTGTAAGATTTTGAACGGATATCGAAATAGCTAAAAGAAACTCCCGGAATTTTATAATTGCCAGCATGTCTTGGAATAGCCAGATACTCAATGACTTTATTTCCAGTGAGACCTTCTTGAGTTAGTCTGACTTGGTTATCTACTTTAGGATCATATACTTCAAAGTCATCCGGGAACTTAATTTCCGGATTAGAAATCAGTTTCAAGTTTCCTGTTCCGGAGATCACTAACTTGATGGTAATAGCATCATTGGTTTTCAGCTCTTTGCTATTGATTGAAGATGAGATGTTGAACTCTCCCACTCCACCTGAAAAGCTTGCGGGTTTTCCAGCAGGAAGCGGATTAACATTGATTGCTATTTTAGGAGTAACAATTGATTTCTGAACTCTGACAACATTACTTCCACCATTGAAAAATGCATCGAAAGGATCATCGGATTGGATTGCCTTACCCACTGTCATCTGGAATTGTGCCGGTTCTATAAATAATTTGCCCGATTGTTGGGGAAATAATACAAATTGACGATAGATCGTCGTATTGTAGTTACGTCCCTTATAATGCTCCTGCGTCCATCTTGCGTTAGTAGTCATCTCAATTTCTTGTGAGTGAAAACCTTTAAAGTCAGGAAGTTTGGCATTATTCAGTTGTAAGTCATGCTCTCTGGTATATATTTTATACGTCAAGACGAATGCTTCCTGTTCATATACATTTGTTTTACTGGCTGTAGCTGTAATAAACAAGTCCTGATTGGATACGCTTGTGCCAGATGAAGACGAACGTGCAGATGAACTGCCATCACTTTGTCCTCCATTACTAGCCTGGTCTTGTGGTAACACTTTCACCTTTACAGAGTTGGAAACCATCTGATTACCATCCGCAACAATAGAAGCACCGGGGATTGTATATTCACCGGCGGTATTTGCCATCAATATATAAGTAAATGTAATGCTACTCGTAGATGTGACATTACCATTCATTATCTGTGTACTACTTTGTTGAGAACGGCTCGGCCCCATCAAAACATCGAATCCTTTGATAGACGGCGCTTGAAAGTCTTTTACTTTTTGTGTGGTTACTGTATAAGATAGCCTGAATTGATCTCCTACCACCACTACATCAGGAGCGGAAGCAGTAAATGACACCTTGTCGGCAAGCGCCTGGGTGCTGTATGCTATCAATGCCATCAATATAACAATCAGTTTTTTCATTGCTTATGAAATTTATATCATCAACTTTTATTATTACCAATCTTTTTCCAGACGACCACCCTGAATAACTTTCTGTTGTTTCTTCACTTTGTCCTGCACGTCTTTCTCATCCTGCATTACAGAATTAAGCAACTGTTCAGCATTTTCCTTTGACATCTGATTATCTTGTTTTTCAGGTTTCGGCGGTTGTTGCTGGTCTTTTTGATCATCTTTCTTCTGATCGTTTTGCTTGTCTTTATTTTGGTCCTGTTTCTGATCTTGCTTCTGCTGTTGATCTTTGTTTTGATCCTGGTTTTGATCTTGATCCTGTTGGTTCTGCTGATCTTTCAACATTTTCTGTGCAAGAGCCAGGTTATACCGTGTTTCATGATCTGCAGGATTGTTACGCAGTGACATTTTATAGGCATCTACTGCCTTTGCATAATCCTTGCCAGCTTGAAAAAGTACTCCCATATTGTGATAAATATGTGCCAATTTCATTTTATCCTTTTCTATTTTGCTGGCAGAAGCATATTGCTCCATGGCATCTTGAAACTTTTGCTGTTGTGAAAGCGTATTTCCTAAATTGTACATAGATACAGTCGATTTAGGATTGACTTCCAAAGCCTTGCGGTAATTGACCTCTGCATCGACGAATACACTATCATTGAACAGACGATTTCCTTTACGGATATAGTCACGCTCTGCTTTCTGCGCCGAGATACCGGCAGCTGATAACAGAAAGGCAGCGAATAGAATATATTTCATTTTTAACATACGCATAGCTTACTTCTTATTAGAGAACAGATGAACGTTTTTGAATAATGGATTCTTACGGTCCAAAATTAACATCTCAGCTAGTAACAACAGTAAAATGATCCATGCAATAGCCTGAAACTGTTCATTGAAATCTGTATATATTTTCGATTCTACATCAGACTTAGCCATCTTACTAATTTCCTGGTTAATAGCTTTTTGAGCAGAGTTAGAATTATCCACCCGTACATAGATACCCTTTCCGTCTTTGGCTATTTCCTGGCACATAGCTTCATTCAGGCGAGTTACAATAACATTACCTTCGCGGTCGCGACGATAATCGTTCGTTCCTTCTATCGGAATAGGAGCACCTTCCGGCATACCTACCCCCAACACACTCACCTGAATACCTTTTTCAGCAGCAGCCTTAGCAGCTTCTACAGCCCCGCCTTCATGGTTCTCACCATCCGTGATGACAATGATAGCACGTCCTACTCCTTCTTGTGGAGTAAAACTGCGAGTTGCCAGATTAATTGCTTCTCCGATTGCTGTACCTTGCTTGGAAATCAGCGAAGGGCTGATAGATTCCAAAAACATCTTGGCAGAAATATAATCACTGGTAATTGGTAACTGAGTAAAAGCATCTCCGGCAAATACAATCATACCTACCTTATCATTATCTAACTCATCCACCAATCTGGATACCAGTCTCTTCGCCTTTTCCAAACGGCTAGGCTGAACATCTTGTGCCAACATAGAATTGGATATATCCAGAGCGATAATCACTTCCACTCCTTTACGCTTCACCGTTTCCTGCTTAGAACCAAATTGCGGGCGGGCCAGCAATACCGAGAATAAGCCGATAGCAGCAAAAATGAGCCAGAACTTCACATCCGGACGATATTTAGATACATCCGGCATCAATTGCGCTAACAATTCCGGATCTCCAAAACGTCGGATATTTCTTCGTCTCCTGTAGTTGGAATACAAGTAGAAAGCTGCTAAAAACGGTAACAGCAGCAATAAATATAAATATGCAGGTTCTTCAAATCGAAACATCTTCTTCCTATTTTACGATTTACAAATCACGATTGACCCAACATTCCTACGGAATTTTCTTGAGTATTGAATTACGTAATAAAACTTCCAGCAATACACAAAGGAAGGCAGCCAGTGCAAACCAGCGATAGTCTTCCTCCCGCTTGCTATACTCTTTCACGTTCAGCTTTGTTTTCTCCAGCTTGTCTATTTCTTCATATACCTCTTTCAGTTTCGAGTTGCTCGTAGCTCTGAAATAGTTACCATCCGTAGTACCGGCAATCTGAGTCAATGTTTTCTCGTCGATTTCTACCGGCATATTGATGTACTGTACCGTATTGCCGACCGGATAAGGATATGGAGCCATTCCGTTCGTACCCACTCCGATGGTATATACACGGATACCAAAACTTTTGGCAATCTCGGCAGCTGTCAATGGTGAAATATCTCCCTTATTATTTGTACCATCTGTCAATAAGATGACCACTTTTGATTTGGCTTTACTGTCTTTCAGGCGGGTTACGGCGTTTGCAACTCCCATACCTACTGCCGTACCATCTTCGATAAGCCCACATTTGATATTATGAATCATATCCAGCAATACGGCATGATCTACAGTCAGGGGGCATTGAGTGAACGTTTCTCCGGCAAACAGAGTGATACCAATATTATCATTCGGGCGTCCGTTAATAAATTCAGCAGCTACATCTTTGGCAGCTTCCAGTCTGTTCGGCTTCAAGTCTTCTGCCAGCATACTGGTGGACACGTCGATAGCCAGCATAATATCAATTCCCTCTATTTCGCTGTTTTGCCACTTATTAGTGCTTTGCGGACGTGCAAGTACTACAATTATCAATGCTAATGCAATGACACGTAGTATAAATGGAGCATGCAGCAAATAATTCTTATAACTTTTGGGAGTATGCGCATATACCCGTGCATCCGAAATCTGGAGCGTAGCCTCAGATTTCTTTCGCTTTAAGATATACCATACAATATAAGGTATAAGCAATAATAGCAAAAACAGATATTCAATATTGGCAAAAACCATTTTATTTTCGATTTAACAGTTTACTATTTAGTATTCACACCACATTATGCAAAGAGATCATAAAGCTGCATACCTATATAT
This sequence comes from Bacteroides sp. HMSC067B03, assembly GCF_001811315.1. Lineage (NCBI taxonomy): Bacteria > Pseudomonadati > Bacteroidota > Bacteroidia > Bacteroidales > Bacteroidaceae > Bacteroides > Bacteroides sp. HMSC067B03. Next base: position 65,602 of record NZ_KV804471.1, read on the forward strand.
ATAAAAGTACCGATTAATGCTGCAGATAAGAATACAATACCGCAGATTAATAATATTTTGGTACGCAGAGAACGTTTCTCGATGATTGTGATTTCCGTTGGTTGCGGTTTCTGATTCTCCTCTTCCGGTTGCTTTGTCTCGTTGATAAAATCGATTGCGTTAATCAAATTCGCATCGTTTTCATTCATTTGCGGATCATGTTTGGCAAACTTTACCAAATCCGCTGTCTGGAAGAGTTCCTTCAAATCCGATATAGCATCTTTATCGTTCATTTCCAATAACTTATCAATGATTTCAGAAGAAGTCATTTCAAGTGCGTTGAATCCGAAACGATCCTTGATGTAGGTACGAAGAGTATCCGTCAGTTCTGTATAGTATGTCTTCGGCTCTCCCTTCTGCCATACCTTCTCACTCTTGATACGTTCGATTTCTTTCATCGCAGCCTGATGTGGCGGCAACTTAGGTTCTACTTTTATCTTGCGGATAATAGGTTTATTATCACGGATACGAATGATCAGATAGATTAACAGACCGAGCAAAGGTAATGCAAGGAATGAGCAACCGATTAGTCCATACCAGTCTTCCCAGGCAAAAGGTGCTTTCATCACTGTTTTTTGTCCGAAGAACTGGTCCGGATGTAAAGTGTCGACCGGCATCGAATATACTTTCAGTGCCAGTGCTTTTGATCTATATTCTTTGCCATCCACTGTGACGGGCATTGGCGGAAGATAATAGAGAGCTGAATCAAACGAGGTGATAATATATTCCTGAGTGATCAGCATCCGTTGGCGATCATTCAGAAATTGCGTATCCGGTTTGACAGTTTCTATAATTTCTACCCCACGCACCAGCGTATCGGTATAAGCAGGAAAGACAGCACGTTGCTTGGCGTCCATCGCTACTTGTAGTTGTACTTTCGCTTGTTCGCCAATTAATATCTGCAACGAATCTATCTTGGCTTCAACCGTAACAGACTGTGCTACAGTTCTACCCATAGGCAGCAGACATAACAATGCTATCAGAATAATATTTCTATTCATTTTTGATTCCATTAATTTCGTTTGGCAAATAAATTCAACAATGCCTTTACGTAATCCTGGTCGGTTCTCACAGATACGGAGTCTACATTACTTTTGGTAAATGTGTCGTTCAGTTCAGTCTGTTTGTTGATCCACCAGTCACGGTGTGCCCGGCGTACAGCTTTGGAAGAAGTATCGATCCATTGTTCATGACCGGTTTCCGCATCCTTTATCCGCATCAGTCCTACCGGAGGAAGATCACTCACTCTCCTGTCATACACCTGCAATGCCACTACGTCATGCTTCCGGTTGGCGATAGTCAAAGCGTTCTTGAAGTTGTCCTGATCGATGAAGTCGGATAAAATAAACGCAGTACAACGTCTTTTCATTACATTAGTCAGATACTCCAATGCCAGACGAATATTGGTACGGCGGCTTTCCGGCTGAAAGTCAATCAGTTCGCGGATAATATATAGAATATGTTTACGCCCCTTTTTGGGAGGAATAAATTTCTCTATCCGGTCTGAAAAGAAGATCACACCAATTTTATCGTTGTTCTGGATAGCGGAGAATGCAAGAGTAGCTGCAATTTCCGTTACCATATCCTTCTTCAGTTGTTTCACTGTACCAAATTCCAAACTTCCGGAAACATCGACCATCAACATCACTGTCAGTTCGCGCTCTTCTTCAAACACTTTCACATAAGGTTTGTTGAATCGTGCTGTCACATTCCAGTCGATGTCGCGTATATCGTCGCCAAACTGATACTCACGGACTTCCGAGAAAGACATACCCCTACCCTTGAAGGCCGAATGGTATTGGCCTGCAAAGATATTGTTAGACAGTCCTCGTGTCTTGATTTCAATCTGACGAACCTTTTTTAATATTTCACTTGTTTCCATTTATGCAATAGTTAAGTAGCGCAAATTAGGGCACTTCAACCTTGTTCAGAATCTTGCTGATGATTTCGTCCGAAGTCATGTTGTTGGCTTCCGCTTCGTAAGTCAATCCGATACGGTGACGGAGAACATCATGTGCAACAGCACGTACATCTTCCGGAATAACGTAGCCACGGCGCTTGATGAAAGCGTATGTACGGGCAGCCAGAGCCAGATTGATAGAAGCACGGGGTGAACCACCAAATCCGATCATGTCTTTCAGTTCTTTGAGGTCGTACTTTTCGGGGAAACGGGTTGCGAATACAATATCCACGATATAGCGTTCTATTTTCTCATCCAGATATACCTGACGAACGACTTTGCGGGCTTCGATTATTTCTTCTGCTTTTAGAATAGGTTTCACATTGAACTTCTCTCCGTTGATATTCTGACGGATAATCAGTTTTTCTTCTTCCAGTTTCGGATAGTCAATCACTACTTTCAGCATGAAACGGTCTACCTGTGCTTCAGGAAGCGGGTAAGTACCTTCTTGTTCGATCGGGTTCTGGGTAGCCAGAACTAAGAAAGGTTCCGGCAACATAAATGTTTCTTTGCCGATAGTAACCTGGCGTTCCTGCATGGCTTCCAGCAAAGCACTTTGTACTTTGGCCGGAGCACGGTTTATTTCATCCGCCAATACGAAGTTGGCGAAGATAGGTCCTCTTTGTACTTTGAAAGATTCATCTTTCTGGCTGTAAACCATGGTACCGATAACGTCAGCCGGCAATAAGTCTGGAGTGAACTGAATACGGCTATATTTCGCGTCAATCAGTGAAGCGAGTGTTTTAATAGCCAAAGTTTTTGCCAAACCGGGAACACCTTCCAGAAGAACATGTCCATCGGAAAGCAATCCGATAAGCAGTGATTCAACCAAATGTTTCTGACCAACAATGATTTGGTCCATACCTGTCGTAAGATTGGTAACGAAAGCACTTTGTCTTTCAATCCGCTCATTCAGTTCGCGGATATCAATTGATTCAGCCATAAATACTTAATATTTTATTATTTAATTCTCAATAATTAGATGTAAGACTTACCAGTGTGTAAGGCTTCTAAATTCGCTCCCAAAAGTACGCCATATAATTAACGATTGCAACTAATTTTTATTAAAAAACAATGCGAAATCTTTAGATTAAGGTACTTTCATACGCTTTTGTACTTACATAACATTTCACCCGGCTATACATTACTGTATGAGCCGGGTGAATGAATCGTTTTTGTTTTTATTCTTTTGTAAGTTCCGGTATCTCGATTGTTGTACCGTATGGCACGTTATCGGGGTTCTTAATTACTTTCGGGTTGTGTTTTACGATGTATGGCCACATCGCTTTTGTACCGTAAAAGCGTAATGAAACTCGTGTTAAAGTTTCCCCCTCTTTAATGGTGTATTTTGTTTTGGTACCGGTAATCTTATAGGATGCAGAATCCGAATATACCGAGGTTGCAGGCTGTTGCTGTTGGGCAGGTTTACTTTCTGCTTTGACAGGTTCCGCTGCCGGTTCCTTCTTGACTACAGGTTTTGGCTGCACAGTTTCGTCGGGCATAACAGGAGCTGCCTCCGCTACTGTATCTTTTTGCACAATTGTATCAGAAAGTTGTGCTTCCGGCTGAACAGGCTGAACGGCCTCCGGCATGTCGACTATATCCTTATCAGAATCAGATGAAGAAGAGAATAAATCCGGGTAATAAATAAACAGAATAGCTCCTCCACACAATAACAAGACTATAATAATCGTTGCTATCAGATAAGGAATCGCTGATTTCTCCTTTTTATCACTGTCTTTATCGGTATAGGCGGCTTTCGGCTGTTCTGTTTCCGGTTCTTTTTTCGGTGTTGCAGGTTCCATATTCGCTTTATAAAGTTCTTGGGCGATAATTTGTTCTGCAGTAGTTTCTGTTTTTTTCTTCTCTGTTTCTGGTTCTTCTATAATTGTTTCTTCCGAAGCTTCTTCAACCGGCTCTTCTGTTGCTGCCGGACTGAAGTCAGGTTCTAATGGAGTTTCTGAAGGTTCCTCTTCTGAAGAATCTTCAAGTATTGATTCCGATTCGGCTTCTGATTCCAATAATTCTTCGGTCATAGGTTGCTCTATAACAGCAGGTTCCGGTTCTGTTTCTGTCGGAACGGTTTCATTCGTATCGGTCTCCTCTCCTTTAACCGCAGCCACTGCTTCAGTTGCCGGTTCTTCTATTGCGGGCTCTTCCGGCTGTATTTCTTCCTGAGTATCTTCATCAGTATTTTTATCCTCTGTAACTTCAGAATCGACCATTTCGGCTTCACTGTCAGCAACCGAGGCTTCTTCCTCATCGGATTCCTCCATCGGAGTATCTTCCAATACCGTACCCTCATTTAGTACTACCGTCTCAAAATGCGCAAAAGGCTTATTTATCGTATCTCTGAGCGTCGTGTCCGGAGTAAACGATACTTTGGTGTGCCCTTTTATCTGAAAACGCTCCCCAGTGTTGACATTAACGCTTTCCCGGCTATCGACATCAACAAGTTTGAAAGTCCCCAATCCTTTGATTTTCACAGTCTTCTCATTCTCCAGGGCTTGTTCTATCAAGAGAAAGAACTCTTTGACGAATGCTTCGGCATCCTTCTTGGTCATGCTATGTTTAGCCGCCAATAAGTCGATAAGGTCTTGAATTGTCAGTCTTTCATTCATAATTGGGAAAATATATATTATTTAAACTTGTCTTTCAGTGTATTACTGGGTCTGTATGACAATACCAGTTTGGGAGGAACCAGCATGCGCTGCTTGGTGGACGGATTGATCGAAATACGTTCCGCCTTTTTCTTCACTTCGAAAGAACCGAAGCCCTGTATGGCAATCACATTTCCATCTTCCAGTTCCTGTGTCATATCAGACAATAAAGAACTTATCAGTTCAGAAGTGTCTTTGATAGTATATCCCAGTCTGTCTGCCAGTTCCGATGTAAATTCCTTATTATTCATACTTGTTCATTATCTTTGCATATAAATCAAAATCGTCCGCGTCGGTTACTTCTACCCGATAGAATTGCCCGATTTCAAGTTCCTCTCCAGAATGGCTGATCAACACCTCCGGATCTACCTCCGGTGAATCAAACTCTGTACGTCCGATATAATAATCTCCCTCGATCCGGTCGATGATCACTTTCATCTGCTGACCGATTTTCGCTGCGCTCAATTCTGCTGAAATACCTTGCTGGATATCCATCAGTTCATCCAGTCGGGCTTGCTTAACCTCCTGTGGTATAGAGTCTTCATATTGTTTGGCGGCATAAGTTCCTTCTTCTTCAGAATAGGCGAAAGCTCCCATTCTGTCAAAACGCGCTTTGCGCACAAACTCTTTCAGCTCTTCAAAGTCCTCCTCCGTTTCTCCCGGATGTCCTACCATCAGCGTGGTGCGCAGATGAATGCCCGGCACTTCTTTACGGAATTGCTCAATCAACTTGTAGGTATCTTCCTTGCCTACTTGCCGGCGCATTAATTTCAGCATATTATCGCTGATGTGCTGCAAGGCAATATCCATATATTTGCAGACATTATCACGTTCACGCATTACACGGAATAAATCCGTTGGAAAATGTGCCGGATACGCATAATGCAAACGAATCCATTCTACGCCCGGTATTTCCGAAATACGTTCGATCAATTCGGGCAACATTTGCTTTTTATACAGGTCAATTCCGTAATATGTCAATTCCTGAGCAATCACCTGAAACTCTTTTACTCCTTGCGATACCAGATACCGTACCTCGTCCAGAATTTCTTCTATCGGCTTGGATATATGATGTCCGGTGATAATGGGAATAGCACAATAAGAGCATTTGCGGTCGCACCCTTCTGAAATCTTCAGATATGCATAATGCTTGGGAGTCGTCAAAGTACGCTCAATGTATAATTCCTCATGATATGTTTTTCCCAAGTCATGCAAAAGTTCTTTCCAGTTGAATTTACCGTAGAACTTATCCACCTGTGGAATTTCAATAGCCAGTTCTTGCAGATAACGTTCGGAAAGACAACCCATTACAAAAAGTTTCTTCAGATCGCCTTCTTCTTTTCTTTCTGCAAATTCCAGAATCATGTTGATAGACTCTTCTTTCGCGTCGCCGATGAACCCGCAGGTGTTGATCACCGCAATTTCCCCTTCCGGTTTTTCAGTATCATGAGTTACGCTATATCCTGCTTCTTCCAGCTGACGCATCAACTGCTCCGAGTCTACTAAATTTTTGGAACAACCTAAAGTAATAATATCTATTCTCTTTCTTTTCATGCATTCTCTCCAAACAGGGAATCAACAAATTCATTCTTGCGGAAGACCTGTAAATCTTCCATGCCTTCACCCAATCCGATATATTTTACAGGAATCTTGAACTGGTCGGAAATTCCGATGACCACTCCGCCTTTAGCAGTTCCGTCCAGTTTGGTGATCGCCATTGCGGTCACTTCCGTAGCTAAAGTGAACTGCTTGGCCTGCTCGAACGCATTTTGTCCGGTAGAACCATCCAGTACCAGCAGCACTTCGTCCGGTGCATTGGGAACTACCTTCTTCATGACGTTTTTAATTTTGGTCAACTCATTCATCAAGCCTACTTTGTTGTGCAGACGACCGGCTGTATCGATAATTACCACATCCGCATTGTTGGCAACGGCAGAACTCAGTGTGTCGAAAGCGACAGATGCAGGGTCTGCACCCATTTTCTGTTTGACAACAGGTACACCTACCCTTTCACCCCAAATCATCAACTGCTCTACAGCAGCTGCGCGGAATGTGTCGGCTGCACCCAGATAAACAGATTTGCCCGCTTTCTTGAATTGATAAGCTAATTTTCCGATTGTTGTTGTTTTACCTACCCCATTTACTCCCACTACCATAATTACATAAGGCTTTTTCTCGATAGGTACATCAAAGTCTGCTACATCATCCGAATTATTCTCGGTCAAAAGGGCAGCAATCTCATCGCGCAGTATATGGTTCAATTCCTGCGTATTCACATATTTGTCTGCGGCAGCACGTTTTTCGATACGTTTGATAATATTCAAAGTTGTCTCTACCCCCACGTCCGATGTGATCAAAACTTCTTCCAGATTATCCAATACTTCGTCGTCCACTTTCGACTTACCGGCCACAGCGCGAGCGATTTTACTGAATACGCTCTCTTTGGTTTTAGATAATCCTTTATCTAAAGTTTCCTTCTTCTCCTTTGAAAAAAAACTAAAAAATCCCATATCAACAGTTATTTGTATAATACATTATGCTACAAAGATATAACAAAGGATTGGAAAAGTAAAAAAAGAAGCAATAAAAAATCCCCTCACTGTTTGCCAATGAGGGGATTTTGTATTTATAGCGATTTAAGCTATTCCGATTATTTTTTGAAAAAGTCTTGTACTTTTTCGTTTGCAACCATTTGCTCATCAAAAATGTAAGCTCCAGTTTTCGGAGATTTCACCATTTTGATAACCTTGGTATAAGCACGACCTTCTTTAGAACCTTCGTGCAAACTTGCTACTGTTTTCTTTGCCATGGGTTATACTATTATTATTTAATTTCCTTATGTACTGTTACTCTCTTCAGAATCGGGTTGTATTTCTTCAACTCAAGTCTTTCAGTTGTATTTTTTCTGTTCTTAGTTGTGATATAGCGAGATGTTCCCGGCATTCCACTCTCTTTGTGTTCTGTACATTCCAGAATCACCTGTACTCTGTTACCTTTTGCTTTCTTTGCCATTGTAAGTTTTCTCCTCTACGTTTAGCCGATTACTTTAATGCTTTTCCAATCACAGAAACCTTTAGCTACTGCATCGTTCAGTGCAGCGTCCAGTCCCTTTTTGTTGATGATACGCAGACCGTTAGCGCAAAGGCTAAGGCTGATCCAACAGTCTTGTTCTACATAATAGAACTTTTTGTTAAACAAGTTCAAATCAAAGGTTCTTTTAGTTCTTCTCTTTGAGTGTGAAACATTGTTGCCAATCATGGCTTTCTTTCCGGTAATTTGACAAATCTTCGACATTTCTATCTTATTTTTATAGTTTTATATCTATACTTATTTCAAACAGGACGCAAAGTAAGCACTTTTATCCGTATAAAACAAGAATTTCTTAAAATAATTCACTTGTAGACACCAATTTTTCCTTATTTGAGCAAATCACGAAGAATTAATAGGGCATTATTGCCTGCTCTTTCAATATTCATGGCTCTTCCACGGTTTGTTTCCTGCCTGTAAGTACGAATTTCATTTTTATAACCAGCGGCTATCCAAACGGTGCCTACCGGCTTCTCCGGAGTTCCTCCTCCGGGGCCTGCTATGCCCGAAGTTGCGACGGCGCAGTCAGTTTTCATCGCTTTCATCGCTCCTTTTACCATTTCGGTTACAGTCTGCTCACTTACAGCACCATACGTTTCCAGTGTTTCCGGCGAAACATGAAGCAAGTTCATTTTTACTTCATTGGAGTATGCTACTATTCCTCCGTTAAAATACTCCGAGCTTCCGGCAATGGACGTCAGGCGTGCTGCAATGCTTCCTCCGGTACAACTTTCTGCGGTGGAAACGGTTAAATTCTTCTTTTTCAGAAGTTCGCCCACGATTACTTCCAAAGGAATATCTTCTTCACAGAAAATATCATCGCCGAGTATCGCTTCCAGTTTGGCTTGTTCGCGATTCAGTGCGTTTTCTACTTCTGATTTCTTTTGTCCGCGTCCGGTCAGCCGCAGGCGGATAATGCCAAGTTTGGGCAGATATGCCAGCTTGATGCTTTCCGGCAGGGCTGTTTCCCATGGTTCCAGCTTTTCGGCAAGTACGGATTCGGGATAATGCTGCACTTGAAACGTCCGGTGCATGATTACATCCGTCCGAAACTTCTCATGCAGCTTAGGCAGTACGGATTCTGTCATAACGGTTGTCATTTCCTGCGGAACTCCCGGCATGGACACAAGCACTTTTCCTTCTTTTTCGAACCAGCTGACAGATGCGCTTCCCACCGGATTGTTGATAACCGTGCAATCTTTGGGAACCATTGCCTGGCTCTTGTTCAGCGCATTCATCGGTATTTTTCCGGCAAGCACTCGTTTTACGTTTTCAAATACTTCTTCACTGAATATCAGTTCCGTATGAAAGTATTTACAGAGAGTCTGCTTGGTGATATCATCTTTTGTCGGGCCCAGTCCTCCGGTCACCAAGACAATATTCACCCTTTTCATCGCATTATCTACTGCCTCCATGATCTCTTCTTCGCGGTCACGGATGGAAACGATGCGTAGTACTTCGATACCTATCTTATTTAACTCCTGCCCCATCCAGGCAGAATTTGTATCGACCACCTGCCCTATCAGCAGTTCGTCGCCAATGGTAATAATCTCAGCAAACATCTTTTTTCTACGTTAATTAATAGAATATGTTACCTATATTAATAAGGTATATATGCTATGTTTAGTCATTTTGTTTACTTCGTTTCTTCGTTTCACGTACGTGGTCCTTTCGTTCCATGTATGTGAGCCGAATGGATCATGTACGTGAAGCGAGCGGTCCATGCACGTGAAACGGAGAAATGCTATAAACAAAGGTTCTTAATGAAGGCTTCTTATATCCTTCTTCTTCCTTTGTTTACCTATTATATATAGGTGCATTTTATTTTTTGGTAAGGCTTCTTTGTGTCGCCGCTTAGCTGATTGGTGTCACTTTTTCACCGTTTGCCGTCACTATTATTACTTCCGTCACTTTAATTGTCACCGCTTAATCTGCTATATTACAGTTTGTTATTGTATAAAGTGACGGGTGACAGCAAAAAAACAACTTTATAGAGTGACGCGTGAATAAGCCGGAAGATCAATGGAGCAGAAATCCTTATCCAGATATTTGAAGTATCCGGTAATGGCAATCATAGCTGCATTGTCGGTAGTATAGCTGAATTTAGGAATAAAGATATTCCAGCCATACTTTTCGGCATGTTCCCGGAAAGAGTTGCGCAAGCCATTGTTGGCAGAGACTCCACCGGCTACGGCTACTTCTTTAATCTTATATTCTTTGGCGGCTTTCCGTAATTTGTCCATCAGGATATCTACGACGGTTGCTTCCAGAGAAGCGGCCAGGTCCACTTTATGATGTTCGATGAAGTCAGGATCATCTTTCAGCCAGTCGCGCAATGAGTACAGGAATGAAGTCTTCAGTCCGCTAAAACTGTAATCCAAGCCCGGAATATGAGGTTTGCTGAAAGTATATGCTTTCGGATTTCCCTGGCGTGCCAGTTTGTCAATAATCGGACCACCCGGATAGCCGAGTCCCATCACTTTGGAACATTTATCAATTGCTTCTCCGGCAGCGTCATCAATCGTCTGACCGAGAATCTCCATATCATTATAGGCTTTTACTAATATAATCTGTGAGTTACCTCCGGATACCAACAGGCAAAGGAACGGGAATTTCGGCTGTATATTCTCTTCTCCTTCTGCTTTAATAAAATGAGCTAAAACATGTCCTGTCAAATGATTAACATCTATCAGAGGAATGCCTAGAGAACGAGCGAACCCCTTGGCGAAAGAAACGCCTACAAGCAAAGATCCCATCAATCCCGGTCCGCGTGTGAAAGCTACCGCACTCAGTTCTTCTTTGGTAACTCCTGCCCGTTTCAGTGCTTCGTGTACTACCGGAACAATGTTTTGTTGATGCGCCCGTGAAGCTAGTTCGGGTACTACTCCACCGTATGCTTCGTGTACGGCTTGACTTGATACCACATTTGACAGCAGATAACCATCCTTGATTACGGCTGCCGACGTATCATCACAGGAGGATTCAATTCCTAATATTATTGCACTCATAAGTTTTTAAACTATTAAACGGTGCAAAAGTAATGATAAAACTACGATTCATAACGAACTATTTTATATTTTTGTTCGCTAAATAAAAGTTATCGCTTATCAGAACGCTGAAAAAGACTGTACGCTGGGTAGTTGGTATTGTACTGGGAGTATATATCGGGACTATTGTTTTGCTGAATATTCCAAATGTTCAGCAAGCAATGAGTGCATTTATTGCCAAGGAATTATCCGAAGTACTGAACACACGCCTGACTATCGGCAAAATCAATATCGGTTTATTGAACCGTATTATCATTGATGATGTGCTGCTCGATGATCAGAGCGGCAAGGAAATGCTTAAAGTGACCCGTTTGTCCGCCAAGTTTGACATCCTTCCCTTCTTTAAAGGAAAGATTTCCATCAGTAGTGTCCAGTTGTTTGGCTTTACCATCAATCTGAACAAACAGACTCCCGACTCTCCTCCGAACTTCAAGTTTGTGCTGGATGCTTTCGCTTCGAAAGATACCGTGAAAAAGGAAAGTTCGCTGGATTTGCGTATCAACTCCGTGCTGATTCGTCGGGGAAGGATGGCTTATCATGTGTTATCTGAGGAAAAAACTCCCGGAAAGTTTAATGCCAAGCATGTCCAGCTTCAGAATATCATAGCCAACATCTCTCTGAAGGCTATGAACAGGGACTCTTTGAATCTTGGTATCAAACGATTGAGTTTTGACGAAAAGGCTTCCGGATTCTCTCTGAAGAAACTGAGTCTGAAATTGGTTGCCAATGACAAACAGACCAATATTGAGAACTTTGCTATCGAGCTGCCCGAAACTTCGCTGAAGATGGATACCATTCATTTGGTGTATGACAGTCTGAAAGCTTTTGATCAGTTCTCGGAGAAGGTTCACTTTTCTTTCCGCACCCTGCCCTCGCAGATTACGTTGAAAGATATTTCTCCTTTTGTACCGGTGTTGTCGCATTTCAAAGAACCGATAACATTGGATATGCAGGTAAAAGGAACGGTAGACCAACTCACCTGCTCCCATCTGGAGATTACGGCTGATGACCGCCAGTTCCGGCTTTCGGGAGATGTATCGCTTCAGGAACTTTCGAATCCGCAGGATGCGTATGTGTACGGGAAGCTTTCCGAACTTTCTGCCAATAGTCGCGGAGTCAGTTTCCTGGTCCGCAATTTGAGCAGTAATTACAATGGAGTACCTCCACTTCTGGAACGTTTGGGCGATATTGATTTCCGTGGGGAGATTTCCGGATACTTCACTGATCTGGTTACCTACGGGCAGTTGCGTACAGGGCTTGGCAATGTAAAGACTGACTTAAAGTTGAGTTCCGACAAAACTAAGGGATTGTTTGCTTATTCCGGTGCTGTGAAAACGGAAGAGTTTGGGCTGGGTAAGCTGTTGAATAATGACAAGTTGGGAGAAATCACTTTTAATCTGGATGTACATGGACGGCATATTGAAAAACAGCTTCCTGCCGTAGAGTTGAAGGGATTGATCGCTTCCGTGGAGTATAGCAGATATAAATATGAGAATATTACGCTGGACGGAGAATATAAGCAGGGCGGATTCAACGGAAAGATAGCGCTGGATGATCCGAATGGTTCCATCTATCTGAATGGAGATGTGAATGTAGCATCCAAGGTTCCTACTTTCAACTTCCTTGCCGTTGTCGACAAGGTTCGCCCCTATGACCTCAATCTTACGCCCAACTATCAGGATGCGGAGTTCTCGCTGAAGGTAAAGGCCAACTTCACCGGCGGGTCTATCGACGAAATGATCGGAGAGATTAATGTGGATAGTCTGGAGTTCAGGGCACCGGATAAAGAGTATTTCATGAAAAACATGAATGTGCGGGCTACCCGGCAGGACAATGAGAATCAGCTTAAACTGACTTCCGAGTTTCTGACAGCAAGCATAGCCGGGAAATTCCGCTACCATACATTGCCGGCAAGTATTCTCAATATCATGCGCGGGTATATTCCGTCTTTGATACTGCCGCCAAAGAAGCCGATAGAAACGAACAATAATTTCGCATTTGATGTGAATATATATAATACGGATATTTTATCTACGATATTTGATATTCCGCTGACTGTATATACACATTCTACGGTGAAAGGATACTTTAATGATGCTTTGCAGCGACTGCGCGTAGAAGGTTACTTCCCTCGTCTGCAATACAAGAATAACTTTATCGAGTCGGGTATGATTCTGTGTGAGAATCCTTCGGACCATATCCGTGCGAAGGTTCGTCTGACCAGTCTGAAAAAGAATGGGGCCGTGAACCTCTCTCTGGATGCACAGGCCAAAGAAGATAAAGTCAGCACCACTTTGAACTGGGGAAATAACGCCACAGCGACTTATAGCGGAAAGTTGGCTGCCGTCGCACAATTCCTGCGTACGGCAGGCGAAAAGCCTTTGTTGAAAGCGATGGTGGATGTGAAGCAGACTGACGTAATATTGAATGATACGCTTTGGCAGATACATCCTTCACAAGTAGTGGTAGACTCCGGCAAGGTAGATGTGAATAATTTCTATTTCAGTCATCATGACCGTTATGTACGCATCAACGGAAGGCTTTCCGACAATCCTGCGGATACCGTCAAGGTGGATCTGAAGGACATCAATATGGGGTATGTATTTGATATTGCAAATATTTCCGATGATGTAAACTTTGAAGGAGATGCTACGGGAACTGCCTACGCCAGCGGCGTGTTCAAGAAACCTGTGATGAATACCCGTTTGTTTGTCAGGAACTTCTCGCTCAATCAAGGGCGTTTGGGTGATCTGGACGTATACGGTGCCTGGGATAATGAGAAAAGAGGTATTTATCTTGATGCATCTATTCAGGATATAGCGCCGTCGCCATCACGGGTCACCGGTATGATTTATCCGTTGAAACCGGAAAGCGGACTTGATCTGAACATCGATGCCCACGAACTGAATCTGAAATTCCTCGAATTTTATATGAAATCAATAGCACAGGATATAAAAGGAAGAGGAACGGGAAAGGTTCATTTTTACGGAAAGTTCAAGGGATTAAATCTGGACGGGGCTGTCATGACGGATGCTTCTATGAAGTTTGATATTCTGAATACCCGCTTTGCCGTTAGAGATACGATTCGCCTGGCTCCTACCGGACTGGAGTTCAACAATATGCACATTGCTGACCTGGAAGGACATTCGGGAACAATGAACGGATATTTGCGTTTCAAGCATTTCAAGAATATTAATTACCGTTTTGAGATTCAGGCTAATAATATGCTTCTGATGAATACGAAGGAATCGACGGATATGCCTTTTTATGGAACGGTGTATGCTACGGGAAATGCGTTGCTCGCGGGTAATGCAATACAGGGGCTGGACGTAAATCTCGCGATGACGACCAACCGGAATACGGTGTTCACTTATGTCAATGGAAATGTGGCATCGGCTGCCAGCAACCAGTTTATAAAGTTTGTAGACAAAACTCCCCGTCGCAGCATTCAGGATTCGATTCCGGTCATTTCCTATTTTGAGCAGATGCAGCAGAAGCGTCAGGCGGACGAAGAGGAGCACCAGACAGATATCCGTCTGAACATTCTGGTAGATGCTACCCCCGATGCTACCATGAAAATTATCATGGACCCTATTGCCGGAGACTACATCAGTGCAAAGGGGACGGGAAATATACGGACGGAGTTTTATAATAAAGGAGATGTGAAGATGTTCGGCAATTACCGCATCAACCAGGGAATCTATAAGTTCAGTTTGCAGGAAGTAATTCGCAAGGATTTTATCATCAAAGATGGAAGTACCATTACTTTCAACGGTGCTCCTTTGGATGCGAATATGGATATTCAGGCTTCGTATACTGTAAATTCCGCTTCATTGAATGATTTGAATCCCGATGTTTCTTCCATTGCCCAACAGACCAATGTACGGGTAAATTGTATCATGAATCTAAGTGGAATCTTATGGCGGCCAACCATTAAGTTGGGTATCGAACTTCCGAATGAAAGAGATGAAATTCAGACATTGGTACGTAACTATATTAGTACGGAGGAACAGATGAATATGCAGATTCTATATCTGCTGGGTATCGGTAAGTTCTATACGGAAGATGCTGCACGGAATAATCAGAATTCGAATGTGATGTCGTCGGTGCTCTCTTCTACCCTGTCCGGTCAGCTGAACAATGCCCTGTCGCAGGTTTTCGAAACTAATAACTGGAATATCGGTACCAATCTGAGCACGGGTGATAAAGGATGGACGGATATGGAAGTGGAAGGTATCTTGTCCGGTCAGTTGCTGAATAACCGTCTTCTGGTCAATGGTAATTTCGGATACCGCGATAATCCAATGGCGAATACGAACTTTATAGGTGACTTTGAGGCTGAATGGCTGATTAACCGTTCGGGGGATATCCGCCTGAAAGCTTACAATGAAACAAATGACCGTTACTACACAAAGACAAATCTTACTACGCAGGGAGTCGGTATTATGTACAAGAAAGATTTCAATAAATGGAGCGATCTTTTCTTCTGGAATAAATGGAAGCTGCGTAACAAACGGAAACGTGAAGAAACAGAAAAGGTACAACAGCAGCAGACGGACAGTATTGCCGATGATAAAGCAAAGTCGGAACTAAAGAGAAAGCGGGCGCAGAAATAAAAACAAATAGTGACACTATACCAACCGGATAGTGTCACTATTTGTATAAAAGGGTGTCTTATCTCATTTAAGAATCGTACCGTCTGCGGCTATCTTGATATTTATATCCGGAGTGTTATTTCCTTCCAGCTCAATCAGATAATAAGCTGTTCCTGCTGCCATTTCGAAATATTCCGCATCATCAATCTGATATCCTGCATACTGGTTACTGATGGTAGTAGTCACTGCCACAGGCAGTTCGTTTTTCCGCACATCCCATGAGGTAGAATACCATTCTCCATTTTTATCAAACAGAACCTCTTTAGAAGTATTGCGGTTGATGTCACTGTCGAAATGGATGATATCAACTTCTGTAAATCCATAATCCCAGTCGCTTTTATCATTTTCCACATCGACTTCCACGATTCTGGCCCCTGCATATTTCTCTTCAATAAAAGTCTTCATGGCAGCAGACAGTTGAGTAGTCGGAAGATGGCTGTTCTCATCATCTGTATCTGCGATGCTTTTAATCAGCACTCCGTCGGCAGAATAATATAAATCGATTTCCTGATTCTGGTTTTCCACTTCGATGACGTAGACTGTTTCGATGCCTTGGCGTTCGAGCTTATCCACATCATCCTTCTTCCATGTCTTGTATTCACTGGTTTCAAATGCGCTCTTTACCGGATCAGGCAATGCAGTATACGGAATATCCGTTTCCGTCATGTGCCAGTTGCCATCCGTAGTAAACCATGCAGATGCCTCATATCCATCATAAAAGTCTGCTACGTAATATCCTGCTTTCGTTTCCCATTTCACATTTTTGACGTTGGGGTACTTAGAAGAAAATGCTTCTTGCAATGCGGCAGGAACAGCAATTGAGTCATCGTCATCGTTGTCACAGCTGTGCAGGCTCCAAGCTGCACAAAATGCTATCAATAATGTATAAATTCTCAGTTTCATGGTTATTGTTGATTTTAAGAAGATTAATTATCAATATCAATCAGATTAAACTTCAGGTCAAATTTAAGTTCTGTACGGTTGGAAAGTTTTACTTCGTAATCTTTCTTATCACGTTCTATCTTCAGCACCTTTGCATCCGGATAATGGGTCGTTACATATTTCTGGATGGCGGCAGGGATAATGGGCACAGATACGGAGGAATGTTTACAGTCTACTTCTTCCCAGTTTCCCTTCTTGTCAAATTCTACTTTATTGCCATTCGTGAAAATCACTTCATAGCTTTTGTAAAGGAAATCACTTTCCATTTTCGCCAATGCCACTTTACTGTCGGAGAAATGCTGTTTGATAAACTGTTGCGCCAATTGTGGCATTTGAGTTACCTGAATTGGTTTATCATCATCTGCACGTGCTACTGTCTGTAGAGTGAACAAGCATACTAATAAGAATACTAACTTTTTCATAATCATTGTTTTTTTAATTGGTTTTACTGATTTCATTTAATTTATAATGCAAAGATGAGAGGAGAATCTGAAAAGATTTGGGAATTTTGAGAGAAATCTAAAAAAAATAAAGGAAATTGCTCTTATTATATTCTTTTGTTTCTTTTAACAGCAACTAATAAATACATCGCTTATTTTTGCAGGCACAAATTGGGCAATATTCATATTAAATCAACCATAAGAACTTTCGTATGACTATGAGAACAAATTGTTTTTTATTATTAACCATTTTGCTGGGAATACTTCCCATGAGTAACACACACGCTAACGACTCTATTCCTAAAAGCGTGATTTTGTACACACCTTACACAAAAATCTCCGTTTCACCGGGGGCGTCTATTGACTACAGCATCGATCTGATTAACAACACAGACAAGTTGATGAATGCCAATCTTTCTGTCAGTGGCCTGTCGAGCAGCTGGAAGCATGAAATGAAATCCGGCGGCTGGAACCTTAGTCAGCTGGCAGTACTCCCTAAAGAAAAGAAGACCTTTAACTTAAAGGTAGAAGTCCCCTTAAAAGTAAGTAGAGGCAGTTACCATTTTGTAGTGTCTGCCGGAGAAGCACAACTCCCCTTGAATGTCGTTGTAGCACAGCAAGGTACTTATCAGACGGAATTTACCACCGACCAGCCCAATATGCAGGGGAACTCCAAATCGACTTTTACTTTTAATGCCACACTGAAAAATCAGACTGCCGATCAGCAACTGTATGCACTGATGGCTAAGGCACCGAGAGGATGGAACGTCATTTTCAAACCTAACTATAAGCAGGCAACTTCTGCACAAGTAGAAGCCAATAGCAGCCAGAATGTAAGTATCGATATCACTCCTCCTGCCAATGTAGAAGCAGGCAGCTATAAAATTCCCGTACGTGCCGCCACAGGCAATACTTCGGCAGAACTGGAACTGGAAGTAGTTGTTACCGGTTCATATCAGATGGAACTGACCACTCCGAGAGGGTTATTGAGTGCCGATGTGACTGCCGGTGATACCAAAAGAATTGAACTGGAAATTAAAAATACAGGTTCTTCCTTATTAAAAGACATCCAACTGTCCGCTAATAAGCCGGTAGATTGGGATGTTACTTTCGAACCGTCAAAGATAGAAATGCTGAAAGCCGGAGAAACTGCTACCGCCGTAGCTATCCTGAAGGCCTCTAAAAAAGCGCTCCCGGGTGATTATGTGACTACTATGATGGCCAAGACTCCGGAAGTGAATGCGGACGCACAGTTCAGAATTGCAGTAAAAACTCCGATGATATGGGGATGGGTAGGCGTCTTGATTATTCTGGCCACTATCGGTGTTGTCTACTATCTGTTCCGTAAATATGGAAGGAGGTAAATCATGGGCGAACAAGTGATCGTACTTACCGAATTAACCAAACAATACGGTAATTTTACAGCTGTAGATCATATTCGCCTGAGTATCCGGAAAGGAGAAATATTCGGTTTGCTGGGTCCGAACGGTGCCGGAAAGTCAACTACTATTTTGATGATGCTGGGATTGACGGAACCTACATCGGGAGTTGTCGAGATATGTGGGATTAATTCTACTACACATCCTATTGAAGTCAAGAAGAAAATCGGCTATTTGCCCGAGGATGTAGGATTCTATGACGACATGACCGGGCCGGAGAACCTGATGTATACAGCACGGCTGAATGGCATTCCGGATAAGGAGGCGAAAGTAAAAGCGCTGGAACTGATGAGACGTGTAGGGCTTGAAGACCAGCTCAAAAAGAAAACCGGAAAGTATTCCCGTGGTATGAGACAACGTCTGGGACTAGCTGATGTGCTTATTAAAAATCCGGAAATCATCATTCTGGATGAACCGACTTCGGGAATTGACCCTGCGGGTGTTCAGGAATTTATTGAACTGATCCACTGGCTGAGTAAGGAAGAAGGATTGACCGTACTGTTTTCTTCTCATCATCTGGATCAGGCACAGAAAGTGTGCGACCGAGTGGGATTGTTCAGTAACGGTAAAATACTTGCTTTGATCGACATGGCGGAGCTGAAAGACAAGAAGCAGGATTTGTCTGATATTTATAACCATTATTTTGAGGAAGGAGGAGAAGGACATGAGTAAAGTCAATCATCCTTTTTGGGTTATCGTTCATAAGGAAGTGTCCGACCATGTCAGAAGTTGGCGTTTCCTTATTCTGATCGGTATCATAGCGCTTACTTGTATGGGATCGCTATATACGGCGCTTACTAATATTGGTGCGGCTATCAAACCGAATGATCCGGATAGTTCGTTCCTCTTTTTGAAGTTATTCACAGCTTCGGACGGGACTCTCCCCTCTTTTGTGCTGTTTATTAACTTTCTGGGCCCTTTGCTGGGAATTGCTTTGGGATTTGATGCGGTCAATTCGGAGCAGAATAAGGGGACATTGAGCCGTATGCTGTCTCAGCCTATTCATCGCGATTGCATCATTAATGCGAAGTTTGTGGCTGCTCTGATTGTAATAGGTATTATGCTGTTTGTGCTGGGCTTTCTGGTGATGGGATTCGGATTGATTGCCATTGGTATTCCTCCTACAGCGGAAGAATTCTGGAGAATTGTTTTCTTTCTCATAACGAGTGTCTTCTATGTAGCTTTTTGGTTGAACCTGGCCATCTTGTTTTCACTCCGTTTCCGTCAGGCAGCCACTTCTGCACTGGCATCCGTAGCTGTATGGCTGTTTTTCAGTGTCTTCTATACGATGATTGTGAATCTGGTGGCAAAAGGGTTAAGTCCGTCGCAGATGGCATCTCCTTATCAGATTATCAGTTATCAGAAATTCATTCTTGGTTTGATGCGGCTGGCACCCAGTGAGTTGTTTAATGAAGCTACCACTACGCTGTTGATGCCTTCCGTCAGAAGTATCGGACCACTAACGATGGAGCAGGTACAAGGAGCTATTCCGAGTCCGCTTCCGTTGGGACAGAGTCTGCTTGTTGTCTGGCCGCAGCTTACAGGGCTGATTGCGGCAACGGTTATCTGCTTTGCCATTTCATATATTATGTTTATGAGAAGGGAGATCCGGTCACGATAATATAGAAGAGTTCAGACTTAAATTACTGTTTATGATGTAATTTTGAGAAATGAAGAATGATGAATGATGAATTACTTTGCAGCGTGATAGCGCAGCCAATTCATCATTCATCATTCTTCATTTCCGTTCGGACTGACCCGATAAAAGTTGTTATAGTAAAACCAGCTTTTTGTTTTTTTAGTTCTTGCTGGAGATTTCAAAGCAATGTTCTCCCTGTTCGAAGTAATACCGTAGATTCAACTGTTGCAGGCGGCAGATAGAATCGGTTATTGCCAACCCTAACCCGGTAGATCCTTCTTTCTTATGACCCTGATAGAAACGTTCGAAGATTTGGTTCTCATCCAGTGGCTGTTTTTCTCCGGTATTGCGGAAGGTGATGCTATGTCTGGTTATTATGATCCGGATATGTCCTCCGTCTACGTTATGTACGAATGCATTTTTTAGCAGGTTTGTCAGCAAGGCAATAGCCAGAGACTCGTTCATTGTAACATGGAAGTCTGCCTGTTCTGTAATGCTTACTTCTATGTTCTTGTAGTCGTAGACTTCCTTATAATCCTCCAGATATTGCTTAAGGAGTACGTTTAAGTCTACATCTTTGGTATCAGTAAACTGGCCGTTGTCTATTTTAGAAAGTAGCAATAATGATTTATTCAGTTTGGTGATATACTCTAGTGTCTGATGAGTTTTCATCAACTCCTCAAGCTGGTTCTCGGACAAAGAATCATCTTCCATCAGCATTTCCAGCCGGTTACGGCAGATAGCAAGCGGTGTCTGGATTTCATGCGAGGCATTTCCGATAAATTGCTTCTGTTGCTCGAACATTTGTTCGGTTCGGTCCACATAGCGGGCGGCTGCATCATTCAGTTTTCGGAATTCTGTAATACGGGTATCATTTTTCAAGGGTTTGTTTTTCTTTCCGGTCTGATAGCCGTCCAACCAATGAAGAAGTACGTACAGAGGTCGCATATTGCGATAAAATACCCATACGGATATAATGATGATGCAAAGTAGCAGGGCTACATACAGGAAGATAATCCAGACCTGAATTGCACTTTTCAAGTCGTCTTTCTCGATGCTGGGGGTAGATACAGTCAGTTCATAATAACGCCCTTCGTTATCCTTGAAGATGGTGGTCAGGATACGTGCCGGCTCTGTTTCTTCTTTTTCTACGATGTATACCATAGAGTCTTTATATTGGATATCTTCCTGACTCTTTGCGCATTCTTCGGTTATTTCCTTCAGATAATACTGATTGTTGGAACCATTGTTTTTGGAAGGCAGCTCCTCTCCTGCCAGTGCGCGGATAATGATTGTTTCCGAATAGTCTTCCAATGAATCATCCACTTCGTCATTGACTTCATCGATCATCGTAACATAGAAGAAGACTGCCCAGACAGTTAAGATAAGAGTCAGAGCCAGTGTGATACGAAGAATGATATAATATATTAGTTTCATGGATGATAGCTCCTTGTTTTTTTATTATTCTACAATCATTTTATAGCCGAATCCGTAGACAGCTTTGATTTCGATATTGGCTCCTGCATCTTTCAGCTTTTTGCGGAGATTTTTGATTTGCGCATAAATAAAGTCAAAGTTGTCCACTTGGTCAATATGGTCTCCCCATACTGATTCTGCCAGTGTGCTTTTATTGACCAGGCGACCGGGACGATTTATAAAATAAAGCAGAATATCATATTCTTTTCTGTTTAGCTCCAGTTCCTGTTCGTCGACAAAGACCCGATATTTGTCGGGTTCTATCCGTACATTTCCCTGACGGATGGTGATCTCACCGTCGTGCTGGTTACGACGGATGACACTTTTGATCCGGGCATTCAGTTCGGCCAGATGAAAAGGTTTAGGGAGGTAGTCGTCCGCTCCCAGTTCCAGTCCTAAGACTTTATCTTCCAACGAGTCTTTGGCGGAAATTATAATCACATTTTCCCGCTTATGAAGAGCTTTCAGGCGTTCGAGAAGTTCAAGGCCACTCCCATCCGGCAGCATAATATCCAGTAAGACACAATCATAGTCGTAATCTTCAATTTTACATAATGCACTGTTGAAGTCTCCTGCTGTTTCTACAACATAACGCTCTTTTTCAAGTGAGCGCTGGATAAGTTCTCTTAAAGAGGGTTCGTCTTCTACAATTAATATCTTCATAAAATCTTCTCCTTTCTTCTTTTTTATCTGTTACAAAGAAAAGGGATATTTCTGAAATAAAACTGAAATGGATAAAAAAAGAGTCCGAAATTCAAAATCGGATTCCGGACTCTTGCTTATAATGAAGCAGAAACGTCTTTTTTAATAAGAACGTGCAAAGACTACACGGCAAGCGGATGGTTTACCCGTTACCATACATTTTCCCGGTTCCTTATCTCCTGCAACGTATGAATCGAAAGGAATACAACGAATCGTTGCTTTCGTATCTTCTTTAATTTTTTCTTCTGTTTCGGTTGTTCCGTCCCAATGAGCCAGAATGAAACCGCCTTCTTCTATTTTCTCCTTGAATTCTTCATAAGTATCTACGGTAGTAATCTTAGAATTGCGATAATCCAATGCTTTCTTGTAGATATTTGCCTGAATCTCTTCGAGTAGTTTCTGGACGTATGTTTCGATTCCATCGCAAGTAACTGTTTCTTTTTCCAGTGTATCGCGGCGCATTACTTCCATTGTATTGTTCTCGAGGTCACGTCCTCCCATCACCAGGCGAACTGGAACACCTTTCAGTTCATAGTCAGCAAATTTGAAGCCCGGACGTTTGTTATCCGCATTGTCATACTTCACGGAAATACCTAATGCTTTCAGTTTGGCAACAATTCCTTCTACTTTGGTGTCGATTTGTTTCAGTTGATCGTCATTCTTGTAGATAGGAACGATTACTACCTGAATCGGAGCCAGATGTGGAGGTAATACCAAACCGTTGTCATCAGAGTGAGTCATAATCAGAGCACCCATCAGACGGGTAGAAACACCCCATGAAGTAGCCCATACATATTCCATCTTATTCTCCTTATTCACAAACTGAACATCAAATGCCTTGGCAAAATTCTGTCCAAGGAAGTGGGATGTACCACTTTGCAATGCTTTTCCATCTTGCATCATAGCTTCGATAGTATAAGTGTCAAGTGCGCCGGCAAAACGTTCGTTAGCCGATTTCACACCTTTCACTACCGGAACGGCCATGTATTTTTCAGCAAATTCACCGTAAACGTTCAGCATTCTGATAGCTTCTTCCTCTGCTTCTTCGCGAGTGGCATGAGCAGTATGCCCTTCCTGCCAAAGGAATTCGGCAGTACGCAGGAAAAGACGGGTACGCATTTCCCAACGAAATACGTTCGCCCACTGATTACAGAGAATAGGCAGGTCACGATAAGACTGAATCCAGTTTTTATAGGTATTCCAGATGATTGTTTCTGATGTTGGACGAATGATCAGTTCCTCTTCCAGTTTTGCAGCAGGGTCTACTACCACGCCGGAACCATCTTCTGCGTTTTTCAAACGGTAATGTGTCACTACGGCACATTCTTTAGCAAAGCCTTCTACATGTTCAGCTTCGCGGCTCAGGAATGATTTCGGAATTAATAACGGGAAGTAAGCATTCACGTGTCCTGTTTCCTTGAACATATCGTCCAGTTGACGTTGCATCTTTTCCCAGATTGCGTATCCGTAAGGCTTAATCACCATACATCCGCGTACGGCAGATTGCTCTGCCAAATCAGCTTTTACCACCAAATCATTGTACCACTGCGAGTAGTTTTCGCTACGTTTGGTAAGGTCTTTCAGTTCTTTTGCCATTATATTTTTCTATTTAAGTTTTCTTGATTGTTAAAACAAGGTGCAAAAATACGAAAAAGGAACGAACTGTGCTTATTCTTCCTGCATTAATTTTATATGGAGTATTCAGTTCTTGGTAAGAGTGTCATCTGAAAGTTGCAAGCAGATATTACTGAAATGCCCATTCTGTTTTGTTATCCTCCTTTCTGACGGGTTTTAATTAATAAATTTTATCTTTTTAATTCGTATTATAGGGAGAAAAGCGTCCCGGTGGCTCCGTTACCGTATGCCACCGGAAAAGCTGTTTTTTATCGTGCCTTGAAAGGACGGCACGGACGTATTATTCCGCGTAAACCGGACCTTGGTGAGTCACCGGATTCCACGGGTTAATCGTTCCGGTAACCTTCACGTTGGAACGGGTAATCTCTACCTCATAAATGTATTCATTGCCTGCTTCAAAAGTTACAGTGTCTACGTTCCAGGTGTACGTATCCGAGCCTATCTCGAAATCTACCGTCACCGCTCCGGCACTGTAGCCGGCAGGCAGGATGATGGCGTCGTAGGTGGCGTCGAAGTTTGCGGTGGGGGTGGCGAGCTTGCGCGGGGTAATATCCGCGGGGTTTTCCGGTGTGCCGTGCTGTTTACCCGTCTTCAGGTCGAAGGTGCTCACGGTGTTCATGCCGTGGATGGTGACTTTGGCACCGTCGAGGTTGGCGACTCCCACGCTGGCATCCAGCTTGCAGTTCATCGTCAGTTTAGAAAGGCAGTGGCCGAAGGTGAAGGCGACGGTGGCGTTTCGTACCTTGTTATATCCTTTGCCGTTGTCGTTGTTCGCCTTTGCCCACATCAGGTCGAAGGCGGGTTGCGTGGCATCGGTCTGGGCGGTTCCTATCGTGACGGGGAACGGTGTGTCGAGGGCGGCACCGTCCGTGTAGGGATAGTAGGAGATAAAGTCCACCGGGCTGTTATCCATCGGATAGTAGATTTCCTGACCTATGACGGGTGAAAAGTTTTCTTTACCGGTCGTGGTGCGGAACTGTCGGTTGGAGTATATCTCGGCGATGTGCTCCGTGCCGTGGTCCACCATAAAGATACCGATGTCGTCGTTCGGCCCCCAAGTGGTGCCCGAGGCGCGGGTTCCGGGGGTTGCCACTACTGCCTCGTTGCCGATGGCGGCGGTGAAGCGTACTTGTCCGTCGTTATTCACATTCATTTCGTCGTCGCTGCTGCACGACACGAGGCACACTGCACTGGCGAGCGCGCACATTGTCATTAAGTTTTTCATTACATTCATAGTCATAATTTTTTTTATTTTGTTTGAACCTGTTTATTTATTCTTATCGTTGTCGGGTTGCTCGTTTCGCTCAAGGCCCCGATAAATTACGGGCAGCGGAGCTAAGGGACGACCACCACGCGGAACCCGACGAGGTAGGCGGCGTCGCTGGGATAGCCTTTGAAGCGAAACGCAGAGCGGCAGTCGCAGTCTTTGGGGTCATAGCCCCAGTCGCCGCCGCGAAGCACGCGGGAAATGCCTGCGGCAGGCCCCGTAGGGTCGGTATCGGAAGAGTCGTTGTAATCGCCATACCAATCCGAGCACCACTCCCTCACATTGCCGTGCATATTGTACAACCCCCACGGATTAGGCAGCTTGGTACCTACCTCCTTAGTTCCGCGAGGATCATTGTTTTCTGTATACCACATATAGTCCCCGTCTGCCGTATCGCCATAGCTGTAAGCCGTAGTCGTACCCGCACGGCACGCATACTCCCATTGTGCCTCGGTCGGAAGGCTGTAACCGTAATAATCCGCATAAGCCTTCGCCCCGTACCAGGTAACGTAAATCACGGGATGATTCTCGTAACCGGAAACCGGTGACCAGGTTCCATCGGAACTGTTGCGAGTTATTCCCCATTTTGACATACTGTTGCAATCCCGAACCAAAGGCTCGCCGGTGCTTCCCGTGAGGTAAGCGGCATCCTTAAAAGGGTAGGCCACACCGTATTCCAAGACTCCTTCTGCATGCTTCGCATTCAGAAAAGCGGCATACTGAGCGTTCGTTACCTGATATTTGCTCATGTAAAAATCCTTACTCAAAGTTACCCAGTGCTGCTTTTCGTCCGAATCACGCCCGGGCTCGTCCTCCGGGCTGCCCATCAGGAAAGTCCCCGCCGGAATCCTCACGAAGTCCTTCAACTCCACCGCCGTACCCGTGCCGTGGTCGTTGGTCTGCCAATCGGCGATGATGGGCGTACCGGCGTCGATGCCCGTTTTCCGGATCGTTAGCGGGTAGATGTAATTTTTTCCGGATTCGAAGGTAACGCTCGGGACGCTCCACTTGTAGATGTCCGATCCAATCTTGAATTCTACCGTCACCTCGCCGTCAGTGTAAGTGGCAGGCGGGATGAGGGCGTCGTAGGTGGCAAAGCAGCCTTCGGCAGGGGTATCCCACGTGCGGGGGATGATGTTGCCTATTGTCGGATTATTGTTATCGACTCCTGTATAGCCGGTTTCGACATTTACGAGAGCTTTAACGTTTATATCCTTGATGGTGACCGTCATATCGGCAGGGTCGAAAGTGCCCACGCTGCCGTCTGCCTTGCATTGTATGGTCAGCTTGGCGAGGCAGTGGCGGAAGGTGAAGGCGACGGCGGCTTTTTCGGCCTTGCTGTAGCCCGCACCGCCCTTGTCGGCTTTCGCCCAGAGTATGTCGTTCTCGGCTTGACGCTCGGCGGTCTGCTCACTCAGGTTAATATGGATACCCCCAGTGAATTGGAGACCTGTTACGTAGGAACAGGCAATAAAGTCCACCCGGGCGTTGTCCTGCGGGTAAAAGATTACGTCGTCGGGCGTGGCGGGAGAGAAGCTGACGTTAGCACCGGCAGCGGTGGTGACGTATTGGCGGTTTTCTGCTCCATCGACGATATTCCGGGTGCTGTGATCGACCATGAAGATGCCCACGGCTTCGCCCTTTACCCAGCTATTACCGCCGGTGGTCGCAGTACGGGTTTGCGGCATAGTTGCCACAGAGGGTGCGGGCGTTGCCTCGCCTATTCCCGCCGTGAAATTCACGGCTGTGCCGCTGCCGTCGTCCGCCGCAAAACCATCGTCCTCTGAGCAGCCGCCCGAAAGGAGCAGCCCCGCCAGCAGCGCACCGCCCGAAAGCGTCCGCGCCACGTATCTGAAATTTTTTAGTGTACTCATTTTTTCATTATTTATTATTTATATTATTCGTCTGCCGAAAAGACAGCGCGGATTTTCCTGAAAATCTGACCGGCATAGCCGATATCGTTATTTGTCTCACCTGCCTTATACGTCGCGCTCGTCCCTCGCGCAGCTTTGACGGCAGGCTCGTTTCGCTCAAGGCCGGATGAACTAAGGGACGACCACCACGCGGAACCCGACGCTGTAGAAGGCGCCGTCGGGTCCGGCGGAGTAGCGATAGGCAGAGCGGCAGTACCGGGCGTTATTGCCCCAGTAGCCGCCGCGAAGCACGCGGGCGCGGCCCGAGACAGCGCCGGTAGGGTCGGTGTCCGGACCGCTACCGTAATCCCCCAACCAGTCGCTACACCACTCATTCACATTGCCGTGCATATCATACAAGCCCCAAGGATTAGGCTTTTTATTCCCCACGGGACTGGGGCCATCGATACCTGTAGAAGTGACAGTATACCATGCATATCCACCAAGCAGTGATTCGTTGTCGCCAAATGAATAAGCTGTTGTCGTGCCGGCACGGCAGGCATATTCCCACTGGGCCTCCGTTGGCAAGCTACCGCCAATCCAATCCGCATAAGCCTTGGCACCGAACCACGTGACATAGATCATCGGCTGGTCGCCGGAGGCTTCCCATTGGTTGGTTTCCGTATTGTATCGGGGCGTCTAGCCCCATTGGTTCACAGTGAACAAATTTTGCTCTCCATAACCCGAAACGTTATGTCTGGCCAAATTATCTATCGTTACTCCTGCTACTCCCACGGCATTCAGAAAAGCAGCATACTGCGCCCGAGTGACCTGATATTTGCCCATATAGAAATCTTTGGCCAGTGTTACAGAATGTACAGGCTTTTCATTGCTATTACCTGCATCATCTCCCATCAGGAAAGTACCAGCTTTAATGCGTACACGATGAATATATACGGGCAGTTTCTGTGTAAACGTTTCCGCCTTCCCACCTGTCATGGTAATATTATCGGTAAGCGCGGAACTCCTCAATAGCAGGTCGCCGTTAGCGATCTGGAAGATATTTGCATTCTCAGACAACGACTGCGCCGGAACAACAGCTCGGAAAGTAAAGCTGCTGCGGTAATTAGCGTCCGTCGGCTGCTCCACGCGGTACATCTTTATAGCCGTGGCGTTGTTATCGCTTCCGGCAAGCGTTACCCCGCTACCCGGCGTGGCATTATCGACCGCGCCGAGGTTAAGTCCGGCTTTGGCTTTTACGTCCCGCAGGGTTACGATAACCTCTTCGTTCGGGTCTATCGCCCCGAGTTGGCTGTCGAGTGATACTTGCACCATTGCCAACGGATGAGAGAACGAGAGGGAAACGGTTTCGCCCTTGCCGTAACCGGCGCTGCCGTTCGTTGCCTTTGCCGTCAGCAGGTCGCTGGCGGAGTAATCTGCCGCCGCTCGCTGGTCGGTCTTCACGCTGAAAGCGATCGCGGCGGGGTTGAGCGTGCCGTCGCCCTGATAGGGATAGTAGGCGTAGAAGTCGATCCGGCTGCCGTCCGCGGGCCAGTAGGCGGAACCGCTCCATGTGCCAGTGGCATTGTTGTAAGTCAGCTTTATGTTGTTGAGTACATTGCCCGAGGGCGTTTCCGACAAAGTTTCGCTCTTCCGGCAAGCGAATATCCCGATGGCGTCACCGTCGTCCCATGTGCTTTTAAACTGGCTGTCGGTGGTGACCCGTGTCTGTGGTAGGTTTGCTCCCGCCGTTGCCGCCGGAGTGGCGAAACCGATCTCGAAGCGGATGTCTCCGCCGGGTGATTCGTTGGTGCCGGGATAATCCCCGGTGTCGTTGTCCTTGCTGCACGCCGTGAGCAGCAAAGCCGGAACCGCTGCCGTGAGCAGCCATCGTGTGATTGAGTATCTGTTCTTCATATTCTGTGATTTTTAATTTGTTTCAATGATTAATCAGCGGTTACAGGACCACCCGTTACCTGCTTCCAGTCGGTTATCGTCGCGGAGAATCCTGCGCCCGTAGGCGTTTCCGCCACCGTTCCGCCCAGTGCAAGGGGCTTTGTCTTGTCAGTATTGAACGTGGCGAGCATCGTCGTGAGGTCGCTGGTGAGCGTCACGGGCTGCGGGCTGTTGCCGCTGAAACGGATTTGCGCCGTCAGCCGCTGCGCCGTACCTGCCACGCCCAGGAGGCGCATCGTTGCCGACCATTTACCGGCATCCGCCCCGGAGGTGATCTTCGTGAACGTCAGTGCCACATTCGACGGAGTGCCGTATGTGCCGTTATCCATGTCGAGCGTGGCGGCGGCTCCCGAAAAGTAACCTTCAACGCCTTCTATCCGGTCGGTTGTGCCGCCCGTCGGTTCGATGACAAGCGTAAGCTGCCTCACCTGCTGCTGCATGGCGGCGGTCAGTTCGTACTCGGTGTCCTTTTCGATTACCGCATCCATAGCGCACGTGAACAGCCAGCCGGGAGAGGCAGCCACGAACGCGCCCACGCCGTCCCAATTGCCGGAAGCAGCGGCAACGGTAGCGGTTGTGCCGCTTATCGAAACCTGCTCCGGCGTGTTATAGATATAGAAACGGTATGTGCCCGGTTCGAACAGGTGGTCTATGCGGTTTGTCGTGCCGTCGAGCGTGGTCGAGTAGTCGGCTGCCTGCACCGTGTAGGATGCAGGGATGTCAATGTCCGTGCCCCGCCGCGACCAGTCGGCGGTAAGGGTTACCGTGCCGTGGTCGGGATGCGGTGTGTTGTAGATCGGGTCTTTCACGTCGCAACTTACTGCCAGCAGTAGCGCGCACCCAAAGAATGGGATAATTGCTTTTGTTCTCATATCGATCGTTTTTTATTTGTTCTGTTTGGTTCCTACTATTGTCCACAAAAAGCTAATTCCGATCTGAGTGGGTCCCCAAAAGTTTTTGGCCTTATTTTTATCTTGAAAAACACGCACTCTGTCGATCATTCCATAACTATCATATTCCGAATGTGTATATCCCAGACCAATATTGAAATCGATCGAGAAATGATGGGAAAGGTGAAGTTGATAACCGACTGTAGCACCCCCACCCCACAGTTTGCCCTGATAGCCGGTGTCCTTCGAGAAGAGGCTTCCCACGGGATACTTATATATATTGTATTCCCCGTAGCTGCCCGATGCGCCCACATAAAATCGTTTATCACGTAGCAGATACCAACGCACTTCCGGGTTCAGGAACCAGACCTTCTGTATCTTATCGCTGTTGCTTCCCCACCAGCCAAAGCTACCGTCTAACTTGATACCCATGTCGCGGTTCACCCGCCACTCCACACCGAGTGTAGGCAGCAGTATGGCATCATACAACATGTTCGTCCGCACAGCGAAGTAGTAAGGTTTTGAAGGCAGTATTCCATCAGGGGTAACTGCGTTTGTCGGTGAGGAGACAATCGCATCCGGCACTCCCCGGGGGAGTTGCGCGAAAGAATTTCCGGTTGCGGCAATACCCCAGACAAGGAGAGCCAACAGAATTTTTTGTAAATGTTTCATAGGTTCATATATTAGTTGTGTGTTAAATAAAATAAGTTATATCAATTCGCGGCGTGTGTGTCATGGGGTCAGTCATGCGTTCACCGGTCTCTTTGTTCTCGATGGTAGCTCTCACGGCTTCCGACAATTCCGCTTTGAGCACCTTTTCCATCATTTCTTTTTCTA
Source organism: Bacteroides sp. HMSC067B03 (assembly GCF_001811315.1). Lineage (NCBI taxonomy): Bacteria > Pseudomonadati > Bacteroidota > Bacteroidia > Bacteroidales > Bacteroidaceae > Bacteroides > Bacteroides sp. HMSC067B03. Next base: position 96,126 of record NZ_KV804471.1, read on the forward strand.
CACGTATCCGTTCCAGTTCCTTTACCAGACTATCTTGCTCACGGATACTTTTCGCCATATAATAATTGCATTTCTTTTCTATCTTCCGGCAATGCAGGAAGACGGATGTCACAATTACCAGCGAGCAAAAGGCAATTCCTAGAGAGATAAAGTTGATGTAATCATTCATGGGGCTCTGCTTTTTTTCTTGTTGCAAATTAGGTTAAATGCGGTCGAAAAAGTATTGCATTTTGTCCCTACTTTGTGGCGTTTTGTCATTTTCTGCTGTTTTACGGGCTTTCGGACATAGAAAAGAAGACTGCCTGACAGACTTCCTTTTAACCAGTTACCCCCTGTTACAATCATCTGTAGCAGGGGGTAACTTCATTTTTTAGGGCTTATCGGACAATCTTTCCGGTTCCGGTATGCTATTTCTTATTTTTTGGGGGATGAATTAGCCATTTTCCGGTATTCTGCCGGACTGATACCGTATTGTTTTCGGAACAAGCGGTAGAAAGTGCTCGGTATATTGAACCCGCAACTGAAAGCTACCGCTTCAATCGTAAATTCGGGATGGCTGTCGAGCATCCTGCGTGCTTCTTCTATTTTCAGGAAGCGCGTATATTCCATCGGTGACTTTCCTGTGACGGCTTTGACCGCTTCGGTCAGCGTATTTCTGTTAGTGCCGAGGGCGGATATTATATCGTCCCGGTTCATATCGGCATTAGACAAGTTTTCACCCGAAAGTAGATACTCCTGCAACCGCATAACCAGACTCTTTTGTTCGCTGCTAGGGGAAAGCGTATCCGTAGCTTTGGCAGTTTCAACTGCGTTCGCCAGCCGGTCCTGTTCTTTTATTCGTTCGTATAATTTATGGTTTTTGAGAGCAATAATCCGATTGTAATAGAAAGTAGCCGTGAGGAGCAGTGCCAGTACCAGGCAAATGCCAAGGGTAAAAAGGAAGTAATGGAGATTGCGTTCTTTCTCGGCGATATGTTTCTCCACTTCATATTGGGTGCGCAGTTCATCGAACCGGGCGTTTATCTCTACATCTTTTATAGTATCATTGGCGGCAATGATTGTATCGAACAGCGTGAATGCCTCGTCGAAACGCCCCATCCGGGTAAGTATCTCCATCTTTATCTTCCGTACGGCATTGAGGTCAAATTCTGATTCCTGCACTTCGACCGCTGCGCTGTCTATAGCGGCAAGTGCCTTGCGGTAATCTCCGCGTGACTGTAAAATCAGCGCCTTTGCCCGTGCCAATTCATATCTTGAGATATTGTTATTGACAATACCTTCCAACTTGGCGAGGTATTCTCCAGCTTTGTCATAGTCTTTGGTATCTATATAGGTATTCATCAATGCCACATAAAGATTTCCCCACGCTTCAGGCTGGGTTCTTCCGGCTGCTTTCTCAAACCGGGCGATGGCTTTTTCATATTCGGGCACGAGTTGTAATAGTTTGTCATATTGCCCTTGTGCCCGAAGTGAGCTACACAGGAATGCGTAAGCTTGTGTCAGGATATTGTCGTATCCCGAAACTTCCCATAATAAGCGGATGCATTCTCTGAAACAATCTTCTTCCTCTTTCCATCTATCCTGAACATTATAGGTGATAGCAGTGGCATAAAGTGCTGTTGCCATTCCCGCCTTATCCTTCCGTGCTTTGGCACGGTCGAACATTAGTTTTGCTTCTTCCGCCGCTTTTTTATAATCTCCTTTCAAGTTATAGGCAGTGATAAGTTGCATGTGTATCTGGTAATAGAGTTTCCATTGTTCATGCAGGATATAGAAATCAAGATAACCGGGTGCTTTTTGAATGATCTTGTCGTATTCATTCCTATTTATATGAGAGATGATGGTGTTTCCATACACCATCCCTTGCATTTTTACGTTTCCCTGTCTGATGGCCTCGGCTTCCGTCTGCCCGAACAGGGTCAGCAGTGTATCCATTTTCCGGTCATCGGCTATTTCAGACATATATAAATAGTATAGTCTGTTGTACGACCTCAGTTTGTCAGTTCCGTCGGATTGTTCGATAGCCCGGCGCAAAGAGTCTTTTTGCTGTTGGATGGTGTTTTGGGCTGAAACAGGCAGGGTAAAACAGAATTGGATTCCCCATAAAATCGCTATCAGATAAGATTTATACTTCATTGTTGTTGTGTGTTTACGTAAATTCTTGGCCTATAGTGCTCAAAAGTACAAAAAAATAGTATTGGACTATACAGATATTCCTCTAATTATTCGTGCATATACAAATGATTATGTAATTTTGTGACTGGAAATATGATAAATATCCACTGAAAATACTCAAAAACGGGGTTTAAAAAAGAAAAAGTACATAAAAAAAGCAGCTACACTATTTGTAACTGCTTGAATTTCAGTGGAGCGGTAAGCGAGACTCGAACTCGTGACCCTTAGCTTGGGAAGCTAATGCTCTACCAACTGAGCTACTACCGCATTACATATATCTTTCACAAAATGCCTTATGGAATGATGATGCAAAGGTAAACATAATTTTTATATCTCAAATAAAATTCCTCAAATTCTAGTAGAAGAAAAACTATATTAAAATCATTCATGAATTTCTGTTAGAGGCGAAAAATGAACGAATATGAGAAATCGTATATTCGGTTGTCATACAATTTAGAATATACAGACGGAACCAAGATGATTCGATAAAATCAGCAGGATTTCCGGTTAGGTATATTGCGAAATTAGGTATATTGGGACTATTTTCTGTTAATATATATAGTTCTTGTCTGTTTATGTTGTCAATAAGATGGCTAGATATTAATTGGTCAATTCAAATTGAAAGGATGGAAGTTTGTAGATATTAGTGGCATCTAGAACAAATCGGCTGTTTCACCTCCCGTTTTCAAGTTTCTTTTAAGGGAATAAGACGTTCCTCACCGACCAACATCTTGTTGGTTTAAAACCAAGGAAGTGCTCCTTTAAAACGAAATAGCTTAAATTACGTCCTTTTTCTGTATAGCCAGATAGTATATATACAAAAGTATATTGAATTTCTGCATATTATTGCATTATTTTATGCATTATTCCTGTTGTTTGATGAAATATGTACGAATCTGTTTTTGAATAAATATTAAAAATAGAACATGCCCCAAGATATGTTCTCTATTTGCCGGAGTGAACAAACCCATCCTCTCATCTGTTAGAAAGTCTCAATTTTAGATTTAACCTAACCAGCATGAAAAAAAATAAGATACTTTTTGTATTATGGGCTTTGTGTTTCTCCGTCATTCAGACAAATGCACAGACACCATTAAGTTTCGAAGAATCGTTGCATCTGCTCAATCAGGGAAATCAGAGTTTGAAGATAGCTGATAAAGGCATAGAGATTGCCAAAGCAGAACGTGACAAACTTAATGCTTTCTGGTATCCCACTTTGCAATCTACAGGTGCATTTGTACACATGTCCGAGAAGATTGAAGTGAAGCAGCCTTTGTCTCAGTTTACTGATCCGGCGAAGGACTTCGTTCATTCTATTATTCCGGATGATCAGATGATTTCGGCTATCCTGGATAAAATAGGAGCTAATACGCTTGTTTTTCCATTAACTCCGAGAAACTTGACAACTGTTGATTTGTCAGCAGAATGGGTACTCTTTTCCGGAGGAAAAAGATTTCGGGCAACAAATATTGGTCGGACAATGGTAGACTTGGCACGGGAGAATCGTGCACAGACTGCTGCCAATCAGCAAAACTTGTTGGCAGAAAGCTATTATGGTCTGCGATTGGCGCAACAGGTAGTAGCTGTACGTGAGGAAACCTATAGAGGTTTGCAAAAACATTATGAAAACGCACTGAAACTGGAAGCTGCCGGAATGATAGACAAGGCAGGACGGTTGTTTGCCCAAGTAAATATGGATGAAGCAAAACGGTCATTGGAAGCTGCACGAAAAGAAGAAACAGTGGTGCAGAGTGCCCTTAAGGCCTTGTTAAATAAAAAAGATACGGATGAGAACATCGTTCCTACCTCTCCCCTTTTCATGAATGATTCGTTGCCACCAAAAATGCTTTTTGATATGTCGGTGAACAGTGGAAACTATATGCTCAATCAGTTACAGTTGCAAGAGCATATTGCCAAACAGGAAGTGCGAATTGCCCAAAGTGGATACTTGCCGAATATAGCCCTTTTTGGAAAACAAACCCTCTATTCGCATGGTATCCAAAGCAATTTGCTACCGCGTACGATGGTAGGAATCGGTTTTACATGGAATCTTTTTGACGGATTGGACCGGGAGAAGAAAATCCGGCAATCAAAGCTAACTCAACAAACGCTGACTTTGGGAAAAATGAAAGCGCGTGATGATCTGGCTGTCGGAGTGGATAAGCTCTATACACAATTGGAGAAAGCTCAGGATAATGTGAAAGCGCTGAATGCGACCATCGAACTGAGTGAAGAACTGGTACGTATCCGAAAGAAATCTTTTACAGAAGGAATGGCGACCTCCACTGAAGTTATTGATGCTGAAACGATGCTTGCCACTGTGAAGGTAGCTCGTCTGGCAGCCTATTATGAATATGATGTGGCATTGATGAATCTTCTTTCACTCTGTGGCACACCGGAACAATTTGTAAACTATCAACCTAAACCGTAACGAACAATGAAACCAACTAGTAGAACCCTCTCTTGGGCATTTGTCATTATTATGCTGGCAGTCGGTATTTTTACTGCTGCAGGAGTAATATTGATGCACAAACAACCGCTCGTCCTGCAAGGGCAGACAGAAGCGACAGAAATCCGTATTAGCGGGAAACTTCCCGGACGTATTGATACCTTTTTAGTGCAGGAAGGTGACTGGGTGCGTCAGGGAGATACTCTCGTAGTGATCAATAGCCCCGAAATACATGCCAAGTATCAGCAAGTGAATGCATTGGAACAGGTAGCCGTACAGCAGAATAAGAAAATAGATGCTGGTACCCGCCGCCAGATTGTAGCTACCGCACTGCAATTATGGAACAAAACTAAAAGCGACCTGGCACTTGCCCAAACCACTTATAACCGTATCCTTACCTTATATAAAGATAGTGTGGTCACTTCCCAACGGAAAGATGAAGTGGAAGCTATGTATAAAGCAGCCGTTGCAGCCGAACGTGCAGCTTATGAGCAATATCAGATGGCAGTTGACGGTGCACAAAAAGAAGATAAAGAATCAGCAGCCAGTATGGTGAATGCTGCGAGAAGTACGGTTGATGAAGTCTCGGCACTATTGGTCGATGCCCGGTTGACAGCACCGGAAAACGGTCAGATAGCTACCATCTTCCCCAAACGCGGAGAATTAGTTGCACCGGGAACACCGATTATGAATCTGGTTATTATGGATGATATTCATGTAGTACTCAATGTACGTGAAGACTTGATGCCACAGTTTAAGATGGACGGGATCTTTGTTGCAGATGTACCTGCAATCGGTAAAAAAGGTCTTGAGTTTAAAATCTATTATATCAGCCCATTAGGAAGCTTTGCTACCTGGAAATCAACAAAACAGACCGGAAGTTATGACTTACGCACCTTCGAGATTCACGCCCGTCCTACACAGAAAGTAGATGATTTGCGTCCCGGTATGTCTGTATTACTGACGCTAAATGAATGATAGAATGAGTTCATCACAAACATATTCTCCTTTTCATGCCGTGCTGCTCAGAGAGTGGCGGCGGATGACTTCACGACGGCTTTATTTCGGCGTGTGTATCATTTTGCCGTTATTTACCCTTTTTTTCATGGCAACCATCTTTGGTAACGGACAGATGGAAAATATTCCTGTCGGCATTGTCGATCAGGATAACACTGCTTCTTCGCGGGCAATCGTCCGAAACATATCTGCTGTGCCTACATTTAAAGTGACAAAGCACTTTGTAAATGAAGAAGCTGCCCGGAAGGCCGTGCAGAGAAAGGAAATTTATGGTTATCTCTCTATCCCTCCCAGATTCGAGCAGGATGCCATATCGGGAAAGAATGCGACTCTCTCCTATTATTATCATTATGCGTTGCTTTCGGTCGGTGGCGAATTGATGGCTGCTTTCGAAACCTCGCTGGCTCCTGTGTCGCTATCTCCCATTGTGATGAAAGCCGTTGCTCTTGGAGTGGACCAGAACCAGATTACTACATTCCTGTTGCCGGTACAAGCTAGCAACCACCCTATATATAATCCGAGTCTGGATTATTCGGTTTACCTAAGCCAGCCATTTTTTTTCGTTTTGTTCCAAATCTTGATTTTGCTGACTACTGTATATGCAGTGGGCATTGAAATTAAATTTCGTACAGCCGACGAATGGTTATCTGTCGCCAAAGGAAATATGGTGACAGCTGTTTTAGGGAAACTACTTCCTTATACGATTATTTATATCCTGATAGGGTGGCTGGCAAATTATGTCATGTTCGGTATTCTGCATATTCCGTTTCAAGGGAGTTGGGGATTGATGAGTATGCTGACAGCACTCTTTGTCGTGGCAACGCAGGCACTGGGATTATTCCTGTTTTCGCTATTTCCGGCTATCTCTCTGATCATAAGTATTGTTTCCATGGTCGGTTCGCTGGGAGCTACTTTATCCGGTGTTACTTTTCCGGTTCCTAATATGTATCCTTTGGTACGAGATGCTTCTTATCTTTTTCCTGTCCGGCATTTTACGGAAATAATACAAAACATACTCTACGGAGGTAGTGGTTTCATTCATCTTTGGCCATCGGCTGTGATACTATGTATCTTTCCGTTGCTGGCTTTTGCGCTACTTCCCCATTTGAAACGAGACATAGAAAGTCATAAATATGAAAAAATTAAGTAAGTTACAACAGTTATCCTTCATCATCCGGCGTGAATATCTGGCTATCAGTACCAGCTATGCTGTTTTATTGGTACTGATGGGGGGAATCTTCGTGTACGGATTACTATATAATTATATGTATGCTCCCAATATCGTGACAGATGTTCCGGTTGCTGTAGTCGATAATTCCCATAGTGAGTTGAGCCGTAATTTTATCCGCTGGCTGGATGCTACCCCGCAAACGGAGATTTATGCTCAGGCTATGGATTATCATGAAGCGAAAGAATGGATGAGAAAAGGGAAAGTACAAGGTATTTTGTATCTTCCGCATGATTTTGAGGAACGGGTTTTTCGTGGAGATGAAGCTGTTTTTTCTTTGTATGCCACGACCGATGCTTTCCTGTATTTTGAAGCCTTGCAGGGGGCTTCTTCGCGCGTAATGTTAGCTGTCAATGATAAATATCGTTCGGACGGAGCGGTTTTTCTACCTCCTCAGGGATTATTGGCGGTAGCTATGGCACAACCGGTGAATGTGGAAGGAACTGCACTCTATAATTATACGGAAGGATATGGGTCTTATCTGATTCCGGCTGTTATGGTAATTATCATTTTTCAGACATTGTTGATGGTTATTGGTATGGTGACCGGAGAAGAGTATATGACCAGAGGGATTCTTGCCTATACTCCTTTCGGAAAAAGTTGGGCAGTTGCGATACGTATTGTGGCAGGGAAAACGTTTGTGTATTGTAGTCTGTATGCTGTTTTTTCCTTTTTCCTGTTAGGGTTGCTTCCTCATTTCTTTAGCATTCCCAATATTGGAAACGGATTGTATATTGTATTGATGATGATCCCTTACTTGCTGGCGACTTCTTTTCTGGGGCTGGCAGCCTCCCGATATTTCACTGATTCGGAAGCACCATTGCTTATGATTGCCTTTTTCTCGGTAGGACTGATTTTTCTTTCCGGTGTTTCCTATCCGATGGAGCTGATGCCTTGGTACTGGAAAGCTGCCCATTATATTTTTCCGGCAGCACCTGCCACACTTGCCTTTGTGCAACTGAACTCAATGGGGGCAAATATGGCGGATATCCGACCTGAATACATTACTTTATGGATTCAGGTGATTGTTTATTTCCTGCTAAGCATCTGGGTTTATAAAAGGAAACTCGGTTGACAGCTATACTTTTAGTTGCAGATTCTAAACAATTATTTCTCAAAACTATAATATTTCAGCCAACAAATAATTAACTATGGAAATAAAGTGAATTTTGTTGAACATTTTACTTGATTATCTCGTCCTTTTTTATTTATTTTGTTAACTATTATTTGGAGGTGGTCTATAGCACTACTTTAAATACAAATATCTATATGAGGAATATTATATTATTTTTATTTTTACTGCCGTTGATGGCGTATGGACAGACATACAAATATATTGGAGTAGAGGATGGTTTGAGTAATCGGAGAATATACAATATCCAGAAAGATCGTCAGGGATATATGTGGTTTCTCACTAGCGAAGGTATGGACCGATATAATGGTCATGATATAAGGCACTATAAATTAATTGAGGCAAACAGAGAATTAAATTCGGAGGTAAATCTCGGATGGTTGTATGCAGATAAAAAAGGTGGAATATGGGTAGTTGGGAAAAAAGGACGTATCTTCCGGTATGAAGAGAAATATGATCATTTCAAAATGGTTTATAAATTGCCGGAAGCCACAGACGTTATCAATTATGGCTATATGGATCATAACAGTACTATCTGGTTATGTAGTAAAGATTCTATTTTGTTGTATAATACGGAAACTACCCAAACGACACAGTTTCCCAATGTATTGGATGATGACATCACAGTAGTGGAACAAACAGATGATACTCATTTCTTTATAGCAACAGAAATGGGAGTCCGATACACCCAGCTTGATAAAGGAACTCTGCATATTATTCCTTTAGAAACACTTGATAATGTCTATACACAAATCAACGGGCTCTATTTCCACCGACAACTTCAAAGACTTTTTATTGGTACTTTTAGTGACGGTACCTTTGCTTATGATATGTCTACTCAAAAGATTATAAAATCAGATACAGCTTTGGGTGATGTGAGTATCACTCATATCCGACCGTTGAATCCAAAGGAATTATTGGTTGCGACAGAAGGAATGGGGGTACATAAAATTGATGTAAATACTTGTAAAACGTCTCCATATATTGTAGCCAACTACGAAAGCTATAATGAAATGAACGGAAATAACATCACGGATATTTATATTGATGAAGAAAAACGAATCTGGCTTGCTAATTATCCGGCAGGGGTTACGGTAGTCGATCCTCGTTATAAGAATTATCATTGGATAAAACATTCTATCGGTAATAAGCAGTCTATCGTCAACGATCAGGTGCATGCAGTCATTGAGGACAGTGAAGGTGATTTATGGTTTGGTACCAGTAATGGAATAAGTTTCTATAATTCCCGAACCGGTCAGTGGCATTCTTTTTTAAGTTCTTTCGACAAGCAGTTGAAAGATAAGAACCATATTTTCATTACTTTATGCGAAGTTTCTCCGGGCATTATCTGGGCAGGAGGCTTTACGTCCGGGATCTATAAGATTAACAAGAAGGCACTGTCTGTAGAGTACTTCTCTCCTTTTCTGTTAAGTTCTGCCAACATACGTCCGGACAAATACATCCGGGATATGATCAAAGATTCAAAAGGATATATATGGTCGGGAGGATATTATAATCTTAAATGTATCGATCCGATAAAGAATTCTGTTCGTCTGTATCCCGGAGTGAGCACTGTTACCGCTATTGAGGAAAAAGATACTCATTTTATTTGGGTAGGTACAGCTACGGGGCTTTTTCTGCTCGACCGGAATTCCGGTGAGTATGAGTATATATTAATGCCTGTGGAATCGACTTATATCAACACGCTTTATCAGGCGAATGACGGATTACTGTATATTGGAACAAACGGTTCGGGAGTACTTATATATAACCCGAAGAACAGAACTTTCGAACATTATTTTGCAGAAAATTCGGCACTTGTTTCAAATAGCATCTATACCATTCTGCCGGAAATGGACGGACAGATAATGATGAGTACGGAAAACGGAATCACCAGTTTTTCTGTGGAGAAGAGATCATTCCATAACTGGAGTCGGGAGCAGGGAATGATGTCTGCCTGTTTCAATGCAACTTCCGGTGTGTTGCGAAAAAACAAGAGTTTTGTTTTTGGAAGCGTTGATGGTGCTGTGGAATTTCCCGCAGGTATAAAGTTACCGGATTATGAGTATTCAAAAATGATATTCAGCGATTTTCATATTTCTTATCAGCCTATTTATCCCGGAGATAAAGATTCCCCTTTGGAAAAGGATATTGATAAGACAGACGTACTGACTTTAAAATATGGTCAGAATACTTTCTCATTTCGTGTTTCTTCCATCAATTATGATTTTCCTTCTCATTCCATATATTATTGGAGACTGGAGGGTTCTTCCTATAATGAATGGGTGCAGTTGAATGACAATAGTCTGATCCGTTTCACTAATTTGAGTCCCGGTAAATATAAACTTTATGTGCGCGCCATATCTAAAGAAGAGCCTAGTATTGTTTTCGAAGAACGCCAGCTTGAAGTGATAGTGGCGCATCCTTTGTGGTTGAGCGGATGGGCTATATTTGCTTATATACTTTTGATTGTGTTTATATTCAGTATTGCCTTCCGGGTAATGATTCTGAAAAAGCAGAAAAAGATATCAGATGAAAAGACGCATTTCTTTATAAATACTGCCCATGATATCCGTACTCCGCTTACTTTAATAAAGGCTCCTCTGGAAGAATTTGTTGAAGAAGAGACATTGACAGAGATCGGTTCACAGCGTATAAATACAGCCTTGAGAAATGTAAACGCTCTTTTACGGTTGAGTACTAATTTAATCAACTTCGAACGGGCGGATGTCTATTCTTCCGAGCTACATGTCTCTGAATATGAGCTTAATACGTATATGAATGAAATCTATAAAAGTTTTCGTTCGTATGCCAATATCAAGCATATTGATTTTACTTACAAGAGTGACTTTAATTATCTGAATGTATGGTTTGATAAAGATAAGATGGACTCCATCTTAAAGAATCTGATATCCAATGCGTTGAAATATACTCCTGAGAATGGAACGGTCAGTGTATATGTTTCTGAGACTAAAGATTCTTGGAAGCTGGAGGTCAGAGATACCGGCATCGGTATTCCGTCGAATGAACAGAGCAAATTATTCAAGATGCACTTCCGGGGTACGAATGCTATTAATGCAAAGATAACCGGTAGTGGAATCGGATTAAAGTTGGTGGGGAAATTAGTTCACCTCCATAGTGGCAAGATAAATATTGAGAGTGTCGAACAGCAGGGTACTACTATTACTGTTGTCTTCCCGAAGGGGAATAAACATTTCCATCATTCGAATCTGATAGAACCGGAGAAACCCCGCAGACAGGAAGCTGAATTGGATGCTCCGGTGATTTCCGAAACGCCTGTCATGGCAAACGACGAAGATCTGCAGCGTATTCTTATTGTCGAGGATAATGATGAATTACGTGCTTATCTGGTCAATTCACTATCGCCTATGTACAACGTACAGGCTTGCAGCAATGGTAAGGAAGCGTTGGTCATTGTAAAAGAATACCAGCCGGAGTTGATTCTTTCTGATATTATGATGCCGGAAATGCGGGGGGATGAATTGTGTACCACTATCAAGAATGATATTGAAACATCACATATTCCTGTTTTGTTACTCACAGCTTTGGGAGAAGAACAGAATGTTCTCGATGGTCTTCATATTGGTGCCGATGAATATATTGTAAAACCATTCAGTGTGAGAATCTTAAAAGCCAGTATTGCTAATTTATTGGCGAACCGGGCATTATTGCGTAGCAAATATGCTAATCTTGAAATTGATATAGAAGAAAAAACACCGTTGGCAAAATGTACAAATAGTCTCGACTGGCAATTTTTGTCGGATGTGAAGAAAAGCATCGAAGACAATATTGATAACCCCGCCTTTTCCGTTGATGTGCTTAAGGATTTGCACAATATGAGTCGTACCCGTTTCTATAACAAACTGAAAGCGCTAACAGGGCTTCCTCCTCAGGAGTTTATTAAGAATATCCGTTTGAAGCGTGCTACGCAGTTATTGAAAGAAGGCGTGCATAATATTACTGAAATCTCAGAAATGTGCGGTTTCTCAGAAAGTAAATATTTCCGGCAAGTATTCAAGAAAGAATATAAGATGAGTCCGAGCCAATATGCCAAGGTAAATGGTGTTTCTTCCAGTATCATTGAAGATGATGCATCTCAGGAAGATTCGGAATGTTAGCTGCATATCAAGCATTTAATGAACAGATAACCTCCGAATACTTGCAGGCACATTCCGGGAATTCCAATACGGAAATCCTGAATGGCACTGTAGAAGCTTCCTATATAGATCCATTCTCCCACTGTTCCTGTTATCTGATAAAAATTAAAAGTTCAAATTAATACCACCCATAAATGTTGTTTTGGGCATAGGATAACCTGCATTTATCTCGTAACGTTGCGCCAACAGATTTTCACCTTTCACGAAGATGTCGGCAAAACGACAGATTCGGTAACTTCCCCGCAGATTCCACAGAACAAAACTATCCTGTTGCTCAACACCTTTATTATTAATGATGACAGATGTATAAAGTCCCTTTATATATTGTATACTGGTTGATACGGTCCAATGTCCTTTGACATAATCTGCACCTGCATATAATTTATGTTCCGGAGCGGCAAGAACCGGATTTTCCATATGCAGCCAACTGTAGTTGGCATTCACGTTCCAGTGGGAGCTTAACCGATATCCGATGTTTGCTTCAACACCCCAATTCTCTATTTCTCCGGAATTGACATTTAGTGGAGGTGTCAGGCCATTGCTCATAATTACGTTATCACCATTGATATAGTACAGGTTCATTCCATAGAATAACGCTCCTTCCAATAATCGTTGAGAATAGGAAAGTTCATAGTTCACCAGTTTTTCCGGTTTCAGTTCCGGGTTTGCAGGAGCAAACATATACATTTCCCGGATAGTCGGATTGCGATATCCTTTGCTTACCATTGCTTTCAGTTCCGCATTCTCCGGAAGATGAAAGGCCAGCCCTCCTTGGGGTATCCATTCCGTACCTACATGTGAATGATGGTCTACACGAATGCCCGCATCCAGCGACAGCCAGCTATTTATATCCTGACGGAAGTCAACGTATCCCGCAAACTCGTCCATTTGCTTGTCTACGCCCGGTTTGCGTTCTCCGGTAGCAACTACCTTGTTCCATGATTCGCCACCGAAGTGCTGATAGTCAAAGCCTGCTGTCAGGCGATTGCCTGTGAAGAAAGTTGCACTCTGATACCAAGAGATGCCGAACATTTTATCTTTAGAATTGAAGTGCGATGCCTGTGGTTGTTCTCCTGTCTTATATCCATCGTTTATCTTATGTCGTCCCCAATTATAGAAAAAGCTTAAGGCACCTGCCGTTTTTTCGTAATTGTTCTCCAACGCAAATGAAGTCATACCACGAGTGATACGTGAGTCATTGTCGATAAGCGGAACTTGTACCGTCCCCGGATTGGAAGCATTGAAATGAGTTACATTCACATCCCCCCACAGTTTCCAGGAGTTGCTGAAGTCATGGCCTAACTTGGCATATCCTCCATATTGTTCGAACTCCATATCGGGACGATGACCGTCGGTACGGTTGTAAGAGCCGGTAACGATGCTGCTGAAGCGTTCTTTTTTTACTCGGTTGGAAAACTCTGTTTGTAACGTATTGTATGATTCATACCCAACTTGCATATTTGTGTTCACTCCCTCTTGCTGTTGTTTGCGAGTGACGATATTAATGACTCCGCCCATCGCATTCGAACCATAAAGTACCGAGGCAGGTCCTCGTAATATTTCCACCTTCTCTGTCATCATAGATTGATAGGCGTCCGCTATCGGATGTCCCATCAATCCCATATATTGAGGATGCCCGTCAATCAGGACCAATAAACCTGCCGTCGGGCTACCGCCGATACCACGCAGGCTCATACCACCTGCCGCACCTGTAGATACACCATATCCCATGATACCGCGGCTGGTAGTAAAGAATCCGGGGACTTGCTCTGTCAATAATGGCAAAAGTGAAGGTTCATATCTTTTCTCTATTTGTTGTCTGCCAACTACTGAAATGGTCATCGGAAGGTGACGTATATCTGTCTCATTACGTGTTCCGGTGACTACGACTTCATCAATGATATAGTTTCTTCTGAGTTGTGTAGTGTCTTTTCCGCTCTGAGCCATTCCGGAAGTAGATAGCAGGCTACTAAACAAAAACAGACATGTTGCAATTCTTTTCATATTCTATTCCATATTTTTATTTCTTCTGTTATTTCCTGCCACTTCTTATTCTTTTGAGAAAGTTATGAATCAAAGGTAATATAGCTTCTGCAGATTTTTCTTCACTGCACATTGTTTCTACCGGACACCAGCCTGTATGGTCCCGATTCCAGATAAAAGGTACTTCCTGTATGAAACTGACCTTTATATCTGAATCCTGAAACAGTTCCAAAGCCTTTGAACTGATTATATCTGTATGGAGTTCCTTTATGCCACCCAAAATCATCAGGGCGGCAGCTCCCTTTCCTACCACTTTATCAGCAATCAACGCTCCTTTCAGGAAATCCGGTTCCTGTGTCAGCAAATCATACAAATCAGCCACTCCACGTTGAGTAAAAGTGCGTATGATATCTCCGTTGGCAATCGCGCAGGAATATCCTCCCGAGTGTAATAAGTCTATTAATTCTTCTATCATAAAGTTCCTTGTTTCAGTTGTTCTACAAATTGATCTATCCGATGCAGTTCTTTGGGTATATCGATATTTTGCGGACAATGCGGTACACATTGATTGCATCCGATACAATGACTTGCCTGCCGGAGTTTAGGTACACTACGGTCATATCCGATGAGGAAGGCACGACGGGCTTTGACATAATTCTCATCCTGCCTGTTTTTAGGCACATTACCTTCGTTGACACAACGGTTATAATGTAACAGTGTTGCCGGGATATCCAGTCCATACGGGCATGGCATGCAATATTTGCAGTCATTACAGGGAATAGTGGGGTATTTCAGCATTAACTGCGCCGTATCTTCCAGAAAATCCATTTCTTCATCAGTAAGCGGTTCCAACGGAGAATAGGTACGGAGATTATCTTGCAGATGTTCCATATAAGTCATACCGCTTAATACAGTCAGTATATCGGGGAACGACCCGGCAAAACGAAAGGCCCATGAAGCTACGCTACTTTCAGGTCTCCGTTGTTTGAGTCGTGCTACCAGGTTGTCATTCAACTTAGATAAGCGGCCTCCCAAAAGCGGCTCCATGATAATAGACGGGATACCTCTTTTGTGTAACTCTCCGTACAGATATTCGGCATCGGTATTTCGGGCATTTGTTTCTTTCGCATGCTTCCAGTCTACATAATTAAGCTGTATCTGCACAAAGTCCCATTTTATTTCATCATGCCGGGAAAGCAGATAATCATATACTTCAATATCACCATGATAGGAGAAGCCAAGATTCCGGATACGACCAGCCTCTCGCTCTTTGATCAGAAAGTCAAGCATTCCGTTGTCCAGATACCGCCCTTTGAGAGCATCCATTCCACCCATGCCGATGCCGTGAAGCAGCATATAGTCAATGTAGTCAACCTGAAGGTCTGCAAATGATTTATGATACATTTTAAGTGAAGCTTCGCGCGACCATGTATCCGGAGAGAAATTGGACAGTTTGGTAGCTATGAAGTATTTGTCGCGTGGGTGACGGCTTAATGCAATGCCCGTTGATTTCTCCGAAAAACCTTGCACATATGCCGGAGATGTATCGAAGTAATTTACTCCGTGAGCGATAGCAT
Source organism: Bacteroides sp. HMSC067B03 (assembly GCF_001811315.1). Lineage (NCBI taxonomy): Bacteria > Pseudomonadati > Bacteroidota > Bacteroidia > Bacteroidales > Bacteroidaceae > Bacteroides > Bacteroides sp. HMSC067B03. Next base: position 111,865 of record NZ_KV804471.1, read on the forward strand.
AATCTATCAGTCCGTTCACGGCATCCTGGCCGATGATTTCACCATTACCATCGGGAGACGGTTTGAGTGGCCATCGCATACAGCCGTATCCTAAAAGTGAAACACGGTCGCCTGTAGTTGGAGAGGTGCGATATGTCATTTTATCGGTGGGTACCTCTCCTTCCGCTGTAACACTACTTGAAGAAGACGTTTTTCGGGGAGAACATCCGTATAATATGGCTGTTGATGTAGCCGCGCTGATACCCACGATTTTTATGAAATCTCTTCTGTTTATGTCTTTTTTATTTTTTTCTTCCATAATCTTGTTCTGATTTAGATTATACAATTCTGTGCATCTGGTGCCCGGTCACATAAATGGCGCTAAAAGGCCGGGACGGACAAAGATTCTCACAAGCTCCGCAACCGATACACCGTTCGACGTTTACTACCGGAATTTTCAATGAATCCTCATTATCAGGATCGGAAGCTACCATTTGGATAGCACCAACCGGACAATGACGGGCACAGTTGCCGCACTCCATTCCGTCTGTCAGCGGTATACAGTTTTCTTTAATCCATACTGCATGTCCGATCTGAATAGCGGATTTTTCAGCGAGGCTGGTCAGATGGATAGCATCCGTAGGACATACTTCCGCACATTTTGCACATTCCGGACGGCAATAACCACGTTCGTAGGACATTTCCGGCTGCATTAAAGTAGCCAGATTACCGGAGGGCCGTAATACCTGATTGGGGCAGACGGAAACACATAACTGACATGCAGTACAATGCTGGGTAAAATTGCGTGCATTCAATGAACCTGGAGGATAAATCGGGTTTTCCCGATTGGGAATCTTCTTGTCCTCGATGGCTGCCAGACCTCCGTCTACTTTCTTTTCCTGTGCTTTCAGTACGGCAGTAGTCGCAACGACAGCAGATGCGGAAAGGAAACTACGGCGGGCATTGTTCACTTGTTCTGCGGTGACTGATTTAACCTGAACTGTTTCTGTTGCAGCCGATTCTTTTTTCGGAATTCGTCTTGTGTATCTGATAGCCCCTTGTTTGCATTTCTCTAAACAATCCATGCAAGCTACACAACGGCTATAATCAATTTCGTGAGCTTTTGTATTGATGCAGGATGCTTTACAATTACGTGCACACAGCCCGCAGCCGTTACATTTAGATGTATCAATTACGGGTTTGAAGATTGAATATCGTGAGATAAATCCCAATATTGTGCCGACAGGACAAACCGTATTACAATAAGTACGTCCGTTCCGCCATGCCAGAATAAAAAGAACGACGAGAGTAATGATGGCAATGATCAGTGTTGAAAGACTTTTCATCCACACATCCACTTCGTAGAAAGCATAACTTTCTGCCCGTTCGGCAAAATATGCCATAAGATTATTACCCCATTGCCAGAATGGTGCCAACAGGCTGGAAGCCATACGACCATAAGCACTATAAGGAGCCAATAGGACTACAAAAGTGTTCTATCCGGCAACTAAGGCAATGAAAAACACGGTCAGCACTCCATATCGAAGCCATCTTAAAGCCGGAGAATAACGAAAACGATTCTTTTTCCGTTTGCCGGAAATCCACGAAACCGCATCTTGAAATACTCCTAACGGGCAAATGACCGAGCAGTAAATACGTCCGAACAATAACGTAAGTACAATAAGGAATAGTACAACACCTATATTCAAGGCTAATACTGCCGGCAGAAACTGAATTTTCGCCAGCCATCCGAACCATGTGTGAAGTGTTCCCGTAAAATCAAGGAACAGTAAGGTAATAAGTGCAAAACACACGATTGCGGCTGTAAGTCTGATAGTACGCAGCATAAATTTATTAAATTATCAATTTATAGTAGTTATATCCCAATATTATTTTCAATATCCGAATCGAATTTTAGTCTTTTTATCGATGCAAATTTAAGCAGAGTGATTTGTTATCACACTATATAAATTACAGAAAGTTATACCAATATTACAGATTATGAAATTTTCAGAATCAGATAATTGCAGTTCTGACTGATATTTCTATTCTAATTTGACTATTTCTCCTATTTCCGGAATCAGTACATTCAGTGAATCATGGTTTCGCATATTCTCTGCGTTTTGCAAAGGTTCATCCCAAGGATGTCTGGCTAATGCGTATTTAGAATGATGTACCGTAAGGATCTTCTTCGCATTTAGGTCTTTAGCTGCTTGTGACATTTGTTCCGGCATCATATGGATTAATTTCCATTCTTCATTATATTGGCCGTTTTCAAGAATTGCAAGATCGATGTTGGGGAAGCGTTCACCTATTTCCGCATAATGAGTATCATATCCTCCATCTCCACCGATATAAATATTCTGTGAAGGAGCCTGCAGTAAAAAAGAAGCCCATAACGACTGATTGGAAGAAAGACCGCGCCCGGAAAAGTGACGGGCGGGCAAACAGTAGACCTTGAAACCAGTTTCGAGACTTGAATCTTCGTTCCAATCAAGTTCCACAATCTGTTTTTTGTCGAATCCCCAATATTCAAAATGTTCGCCTACACCTAAAGGGCAAATGACAGTTCCGATTCTGTCTCTCAGTTTTTTTACAGTGTTATAATCCAGATGATCCCAATGGTCATGGCTAATGATCAGATAATCAATATCCGGCATGTCTTCCGGTTTGTAAATGTCGGTGCCTTTAAAAGGTTTGTTGACGAAAGAAACAGGGGAAGCCATGCAAAATACCGGATCTACTAGTATTCGTTTTCCTCCTGTCTGAATCAGGTAAGATGAATGCCCGAACCATACCAGCATTTCTTTGTCCCGTCCGACTTGTCGGAGGTCTGTTTTTATTGCATTTACAGGTTGGTCGGAGCGCAGACCTTCTATCTTTCGGAAAAGAAATTCTAAAATACCTGCAAACCGCCCTCTGTCCGAGGTCATTAAAGTTGTTTCATGAAGGTTCTGGAACTCTCCGTTTCTATAGTTGGGAGATTGTTTTATTCTTTCCAGACGTTCGCCGCGGGGAGTTCTGCCAAAACTGGGCTGGTTGATAAAGACAAAGATTGTCACTACCAGCAATAGTGCTATACCTAATATACTTCCTATGATCATACGGATTCTAAATTTCTTGATGATACGCATATAATGAATGACTAATTTTATTTACGTAGCAAATATACAGGTATTTAGACGAGATGATGGTATATTACAGATTGTTATACCACAATTACTGAAAAAGGTTGAAGGATAAGCCTTCAACTGAATCCAGAGATAAGATATCCTATTGCCTAGAAATAAATCTTATAGCTTATATTAGGTATCATGCCGAGTCCGTCCTTCTTTTCTATTTCATTGGTTTTCTCATTATATTGGTAGAAGTGCATTCCGGTACGCATACCTACATTTAAGACTTTTACAGAGAATTCATGGGATACTACCTTTTTATTTATTCTGAAACTAAAGGAAACATCTCCATTAATAGACGGACTGAATCTTTCGCTGTATGCTTGAGTTTCATCAAAAACAATGTCGTGTTCGGCCTGACTTCTTTCTTTATTTACAGGCGTATATCGTCCTCCGCCTTGAAAATATAATCGTCCGTTAAGGCTTAATACATTTTGTTTAAGTTTGCCGACCATCCATTCTTTACCGGCAAGTAAATTCAGCAAATAACCTTTATCCAGCCTTGTATTTCGCCAAACGTTATCTCCTCCCCTATATTTCGATTTAAATAAAGAACCTGTAATCATATAGTAGAATCCATTCTTCATATACTGTTCCAGTGTTATGTCTATTCCGTAATTTCTGCCTTTCCCGGTGTTTACCAATATCCTGTCTAAGTAAAATTCCTCATAGTTAATGACTGAGAAAGAGGATTTTTCCTCTACCGGCACGTGAAATAGATACTGGAAATAAGGTTCTACCTTCAAATGCAGGTTTTGATTTATGTTCCAGTCATAAGTAAGTCCGAAATGATGTGCTCTGGAGAGATCCAGATATCGGTTTGACAGCTTCTTACCATTGACAACCTTTTCCACGTAATAATAATCCAGCTTTTCCCTACGGCTATGCAGACCATAAGCTAATGCTAAAGATTGTTTCGGATTTATTTTCCACTTCAAAGCCACCCGTGGTTCTATTGAAAAGTTATTGTTTAAAGTAAAATACTGAGCTGTAACTCCTAAGCTGGTTGTCAGATTATTATTCAAGTTGATAACCGAACTGCTATATGCCGAGATGGCGGTACTTTTTCCATTACCTTTTGAAATTTGTTCCATAGGTCTGTTCAAACCAAAATAACGACTGACCTGATAATCGAGATCATAGTTAAGCTGCGTGATGGTAACTCCTGTTCTATTGATATGCCTCGGACTGAATTTCATATTCAGATATGAATTAAAAATAAGATCCCACCTGCTGTTTCGGATATCTGCCACCGGAACTTGCTTGTCATCCGTTTGTTGATCGACCACTGTGTGATCTCTGGAATAGGTGGCAGATAAAGAAGAACGAATATACGTGTCTTCATTAACAGAATATTTGTGTACCAGTCCCCCCGACATTTTTTCAAGTTCATCTTTTCCCGACTGTCGGTCTGCCATCGTTTCCCATTCCGAGCGATCTTGTGGCTTCTCTTTATTTCTATCAATCAAGCCTAATCCCCAGATAGAAAAGGTACCGGCCCGGGAAGTAGGAAAATTCAGTTTAAAGGCTAAATCCTGATATTTGAGATTCAAGTCATCGGCGGAAGCCAGCGATGTAGTCGAGAACCGGTAATTGACAAGGTAAGAACTACCTCTCTTTTTATTGATAGGCCCCTCTGAGGCTAAATCAATTCCCATCAGCCCGACTTGAAAAGCGTGTTCATACTTCTGATTATTTCCATTGCGCAGGTGCATATCGAAAACGCCGGATAGCGCATTGTTGTACTCGGCAGGGAAAGCTCCGTTGTAAAAGTCGGAGTTTCCAATCATTTGTGTGCTCAAAGCTGATAAGAACCCTCCTCCCAAACCTGCTAAATCGGCAAAATGTGTAGGATTAGGAATCTCAATGCCCTCCAGCCTCCATTGTGTGAATTGCGGGGAGTTTCCTCTGATGGCAATTGCATTGGTACCGATGTCTCCTGCTACTCCTGCAAAAGCTGCACTGAGTCGTGCCGGATCGTCAAATCCATTAGCAAATCGTCCCGCCTCTTCCATACTGATCATGCGTCCGCCTGTGATAGCTATCGGATTGATCGTCCGGTCTTTCTTTATTTCCGGTTTTACGAGGACTTCTGCCAGATATTGAATATTCTCGTCAATGGGAATTTCTACATACACTTCTTTGGACGAGCTCACCGATACCTCGCTGATAATACGGGTATTGTAGCCAGTAAAAGATGCCAGTATATTATAACGTCCTACCGGAACATCACGAATTCGGAAGTATCCCAGACTATCGGTAGAACTACCGTAGGAAGGATCTTCCTCTATGCAGACAGAAGCGTATTCTATTGGAGTGTTGGTTTTGGAATCCACAACGATTCCTCTTATGGTTTGCGTTAGTTTTTGTGTCTTTTCATTGGTCATTTTAGGTTTCTTTTCCGATAAGGAGATAATGATATGATATCCTTTGATCTTATATGTATATCCGGTCCCTTTCAATACTTGCTTCATTGCTTTATCAATGCTTGCGGATTTTAACGACAGAGATTGTTTTCTGCTCAGGTCCAGATCGGATTGTTCATAAGCAATGCTGTATCCGGTCTGTAATTCTATTTGTTCGAAAGCTTCCTTTAGGGATATGTTTTTATTTTGGATTGTGATTTTCTTTTCTGCATTTTGCGGAATAGCCGTTAACGACAGAAAAGAAAAAAACAAAAGAATGATCATCTTATCTAGCTTTTTATTAGCATTTATTCGATCCATTATTATATATTTGTATGTTGATACTTCATTTTACTTCGCTGTTTAATGAGGATAGACATTTCAGAACTGGGTAGAGGGTCTCAAGCTGCTTCCCAGTTCTTTTTCTTCATAGGCTGTTTTTTTATTGTTGGGTTAATACTATTTTATTTCCATTCTGCTGATAAGTAAATCCAATGATGTCTGCTAATAGATTCAGCATTTCATCCTTACTTTCACCTTTCAGAAATTTGACGGTATATCGTTTGGATGCGGGAATATGCATCGAATGGCTCTCAATTGCAATATCATAGCGTCTTTCCAAGGTGCTGAATATTTCTTGGGCTGTAGCATTGATAAATATGAGTTTTCCTGTCATCCAGCTGTTTGTTTCACTCGTGTTTACTTCTGTAATCCGGATGTCTGAAGTCTCTTTATCGTATGTCAGTTGTTCATTCGGCTGAAGTATATGCGGATGCCGGGATGGAGCATTGACTTCTACCTTGCCGCTTGTCAGGGTGGTCGTGACTTTTGCCTCATTGGAGTAGGCTTTTACATTGAATTTTGTACCGAGAACTTTAACTGAAAGCTGCGAAGTTTCTACTACGAAAGGCTTGGTAGTATCTTTCTTTACTGTAAAGTAGGCTTCACCGTCGAGAGTTACAAGTCGTTTGTCGTTTGCAAAAACTTCCGGAAAAGTAACTGTACTTCCTGCGTTGAGCCATATTTCGGAACTGTCCGGCAGAACCACCCGCTTTTGTTCTCCATATGCGGTGGATATCTCCATCATTTCATTCTTAAAAGGCATGTAATAGAGTATCCCCCCCGCAAGCATCAGAGCGGGAATGATAAGCGCGGCAATACGGGTGAATTTTTGATATGAAACAATGTTCTCAAGATGTTCCTTATTATATCCGGTTCTTAGATTTACCCGTTCCAATGCGGAATAGGTGCCCGGATCGGATTTTACATCCAGTTCATTCCAATACTCCAGTGAGGCTTTTTCTTTTGCCTCTATGTCTTTATCTTCAATAATCCACTTCTGTACTTTTTCCTCTGTCTCGGGAGAAAAACGGGCGGAAAGAAACTTTCTGATAATTCTGTTGATATTACTTTTTTCCATTTAGCTGTACTTTACTATATATACAGCCTGACAGTAAAAAGCTCAATAAGAAAATTGATATTTTTTCCGAAAAGTGATAATAATGTGGTCTCAGAATTATAACAAAGACATCAGGAAACATGAAATCACTTTCCGTATCTCCTTCAAAGCCAGACTTAGCTGGCTTTCAACATTTCTTTTGGTCGTATCCAGACGTTCTGCTATTTCAGCATTGCTCAATCCTTCGTTATGGCTCAATGTATAAATCATTCTCCGCTGTTCCGGCATCTTTTCAACTAGCTCATCTATCAGGAGGCCGAGTTCTTTTGCAATAAAGTCTTCTTCCGAAGTGGAACTATATTCTATTTCCTGATTATTATTCAGATAAGTATCATGTACGTATTTATGCTTCAAATAGTTTATCGCTGCATTTCTTGCAATGGTATGCAGATAAGCGTTAAAAGATCTGGAAGCATCGATAGAGCTATGGTTGATCCAAAGATTGACAAACAAGTCTTCCGTTAATTCTTCTGCATCCGATTCTGATTTTATATATCCGTCGATGAAAGCTTTGGTTTTGTTGTAATAGGCTATAAAAACGGTCTCGAAAGCCTTATGATTACCATTCTGAAAGGCTTCCAGTGTCTTTATGTCAATACTATTATTCATATTATCCAAGCTTTCGTATTTTGTGAGGACAAAAGAAGTAATTATTTATTTTGTAAAGATACTCTTTTTGAATTATTAAGATGTATCCAAACGAATTATTCTTTTTTCAACCTTTCTTTATGAACCTTTTTCTTCTGCCTCCAATCTTACGGTTGCCGAGCTTATGCCACGGGTAGCGATCAAGCTTAGAAATATGCTTGATCAGCTACCTCTGTTGAAAGACTGATGATCATTGACTCAGTTTGGAATGATCTTGCTTAGGATGGTAAATAATGCCAAAGCCATTCAGAAGATATCCGATTAAGCATATGACGGGTGCAACGCGTATACGCAGGTCGCTAAAGATATCAGGATTGTATGCGGCAAGGGTACTCCCTTTGCCGCTCATTAATATATATCCTATAATAACCAGTATCGAACCTATGGATAAAATAACATAGTTTCTTTTGCCAAATACTGTTTTCATTTCTTTTTGTCTCATTATTTTCGGTTCCATGTTTTTAATTTCTATTATTTATTATTTGAGTGAATAGTGCATACTTTTCTTCAAATCGCCGGTTGCTTGCTTCATAAGATTCTTTATCTATCTCTTTCATACGTTCGTTGTACGCATTCCATTGCCAGAATTTGTATAAACAGTCATTCTGCATCATTCCTGTTCGGCCATTTCCCAATGAAAATGCCCAGTTTATATAATCTTCCGATTCGGCTATCAGATGATTGAATAAGGTGACGGCTTTTGTCTTTTCTCCTAGTGCGGCATAAGCGGTTGCTATATCAAATGAACCGCTTTCGTATATCTCGGGGACATTATAAGCCGGAACAGCCTGCTCTGCATAAGTGAGAACCTTTCGGGCACGTACATGGTCACCCTGCTTTATCAGTTCTTTGGCTAGCTGGGCAAACAGACGGCGATGGTAATAGCAGGTACGCAAAGTTGTTTCATCCAGATAAAGCCCGGGAGTATCCAGTCCGCCATATTTATATCTATTCATGACATTGTCGTAGAGCTTCTCTATATCTACTGCATATCCGTTGTCTCCTTCCGCATCTCCCCATACACGATAATTGAAAGGAGTGAAACGAAATGCCAGTCCTTCCTGAACAAAGTAATCATTAAATTTCAATTTACTGACCTCGCCTACGGAAATGGCAATATACAGCGGACGCTCCCAATTACAGTTGGCAAGTATCTCCAGCAAGAGCAAATCCATTTTAGTCAGCACACGTATGTCTTTTAAGGAGATATAGATTTTATCCGGTATCGCGTTTCTTAACTCCTCTCCTTTCAGATGGCGGATAGACTTTGGAAGCATGACTCCCGAACGAAGCACTGCTTCTTTATCAATATCGATACTTATGGTATCGGTGGGAATCACGTGGAAATCTTGTTTTTCCGAGAGTGCCCAATGTTTCAAAATGTTTTTTGCTTCAAACGGATCGTTCCCAAAGCTATCCCGTGCTTCTTCCGGATGTTTCTGATACAATTCCTCTATTTGCTTTTTAAGTTCCGGGCGGACAGATACGTACTCGTTCTTACCTTCCTGATATTGATCCTTTTTCCAGCTTATCGGTAGTCCGGGAGCATCATAGAGAGGGCACTGCTGCTGATAGATATACCAGTCTGTTTGCGCATAACTCAAGTTGCAGATACGTGCATCTCTGCGTATTCCCTCCGTGTCTTGATTATACCATAAAGGGAAAGTATCGTTGTCACCGTTGCAGAATATAATCGGATGGCCTTTATCGGGAAGCGTCATCAGATAATTGGCTCCAAAGTCACGACAAGTATATCGGTTGCTTCGGTCATGGTCGTCCCAAGTCTGGCTAGCCATCTGCACAGGAATCAGCAGGCAAAGCAACATGGATACACTGATGGGAAGCACTGAATTTTTCTTTTTGCGAAGCGTATCACACAGTCCGGCAGCTCCCATCCCTATCCATATAGCAAAGGCATAAAACGAACCGGCATACGCATAATCCCGTTCACGTGGCTGACCGGGAGTCTGGTTCAGATAGAGCACAATGGCAAGTCCCGTCATAAAGAAGAGGAAAAACACGATGCTAAACTGCTGTTTGCCTCTCTTTCCGCGTACTAATTGCCAGTATATGCCGATTAAGCCCAGAATCAGTGGCAAACCATAAAATACATTATGACCTTTATTCTGGCGCAGAGATTCAGGGAGGAGTTTCTGATCGCCAAGTCTTACATTATCGAGCCAGGAGATTCCTGTGATCCAGTTTCCATATTCCGGTCCGCCATGTCCCTGCATATCATTTTGCCGTCCGACAAAGTTCCATAAGAAATAGCGCCAATACATATAGTTAAGCTGATAGGTAATGAAATAAGTCAGGTTCTCTTTCTGTGTCGGAACTTTATCGGTTCCTCCCGACCAGCTTTGGTAGGACGAAGCCAGCCGGTCATTCCACATTCTGGGGAACAGCATATTTTGCGTATAACATATATCTTCTTTATGCCGTATGATTTTATACTTCCCTTCTTCCTTATCCTGACGATACACAGCACCCCCTTTTTTCGTTTTTACTTTATAATAGTCACCCTCGGGCACATACTCCGGTTCGGAGGAGTATGTTCTCCCGTAAAGTAAAGGTGCGCTTTCATACTGCTCGCGGTTCAGATAACTCTTTAACGTGAAGATATTATCCGGAGCATTTTCATTCAGAGGAGTATTGGCACTGGCGCGGATCAATATTACTGCATATGTAGTGTAGCCCATTGTTAATGCAAGCATGCACCATAAAGTAGTATGTATTATACGTTTCCTGAAACGATAAATAGCTACAATCAGCAAGAAAACCACCAAAGCCAGAAAGATAATCAGCCCGGACTGGAAAGGAAAGCCCAGCACATTGACAAGAAGCAGTTCGAACCACCCTCCCATATCAGCCACACCGGGAATGTAGACGAATAGAATCAGTACAATAAGTAACCCGGACAAAGTAATTGCACCTATCACTCCTTTGAGTGATATCGTTTGATACTTCTGATAATAGAAGACCAGTACGATGGCCGGAATACAAAGCAAATTAAGCAAATGTACTCCGATAGACAATCCGATAATATAGGCTATCAGGATAATCCACCGGTCTCCACAGACAGAATCCGATTCGTCTTGCCATCGGAGAATCATCCAGAATACCAAAGCTGTGAGAAATGAAGAAAAGGCATATACCTCCCCTTCTACTGCACTGAACCAAAATGTGTCACTGAATGTATAGGCCAAAGCTCCGACAAGTCCTGACCCCAAAATGATAATAACATCTGTTATAGACAACTCACCTTTTTCTTCTTTTAAGAGGTATCTGACCAGACGGGTAATACTCCAGAAAAGAAAAAGGATGCAGCCTGCACTGAGCAATGCGTTCAGAAAGTTGACCATGCGTGATACCTGAGTAGCATCGGAAGCGAATTGAGTGAACAGGTTTCCCACTAACATGTAAAAAGGTGCGCCGGGCGGATGTCCCACCTGTAACTTCTCTGCGCACGAAATAAACTCGGGGCAATCCCAAAAACTGGCAGTCGGTTCGATGGTCATTCCGTAAACAAAAGCTGCTATCAGAAAAACCATCCAACCACTGAAATCATTCCATCTTTTAAATAATAAGTAATTCATTGTTCTGTAACTTTTTGTTTGCAAAGTTATAGAACAAGAGGTTTATTTTGGTGTTTTTAACCGGACGGATACGGACGATAGATATCTTTAATTATTTGATATACAGTAATGTTTTTAAGATATCTCCGGACAAATACGGACTACAATGATTTTACGAAATCTTCTAACGATTCTTTCGTGCTTACAAGCATTAGTTTCTCTGTTTTTATCCTCGATATTCTTCTAGTAAGAGTTTCCACCGTCAACTTCATGATATCTGCAAAGCAGGCAGGTTGAATGCCCTCACGCAGAAATGCACATACTCTCAAATCTTCTTCCGTCAGTCTGGGATTTATTTCCTTCAGTTTGGATACAAGTCCATATACTCCTTCTTGAAGCCGTAATAATTCACCCCATTCTTTTTCTGAGAATGAAAGGGCTTTAGAAGATAAAACGGACCGTTCTTTCAACTGCCGGACTTTTGATACAATAGGAGAACTTTCGTATATGTGTTGTTGGAGTGACTGATATTTTTCTTCCAGATAGTTACATTGCAGTGCTAACTTATCCGATTCCACATCTTTGCGCAGCATTTCATCTTTGAATGAATTTAATTGCGCGTAGACATTCTTGTTTTTTCTCCACAATAGTCCGAGCAACAAAGACATAACACCGAAGACTCCTAATGCAGACGAAAGGATGGTTCTTGAATTACCGCTGGTATCGTTGAGCATTAATTGACTGGCATAGGCTTTTCTTTCCATTTCCAGTGCTTCGTCGAAGTTGCCGTATTTCTGATAATACAGGCTGCAACGTCTGCATATCTTAGCCATATAATCATACTTCTCTGTGAGAGCAGCCAACTTGATCGCTTCCTTAAAATGAATTTCTGCTTCCTTTTTCCTTTCCAGGTCACTTTCTACACAAGCCAGATAATAGTATGCTTTTGATTGCTGATATTCATCTCCGTTCTGCACGAAATAAGAAACGGCCTGACGGATTTGCTCATCCGAAGAATGAGGAATATTCTTGTCTTCATTGAATTGGGTACATAACAGATTGTACTCTGCCAGTTGAGCCTCGTTCATTTGATTCGCCCGAATATTCTCGAGAATGAAGGAAGCGGTGTCCGGGTCTTGTTCTATCAGTTGGGCGGCTTTATCCAATCCTTGATTCACATTGGTTCCTTCTGGATGACATGCGGCCAAAGAGAGTGCAATTACATATAATAAAATTCGAAGATTATTCATAACTCTATTTTTATTTTTGCATACAAATGGTTGGAGTTGCAAATATAAAAAATAAATTGGTATTTGTACTTCCATAAGTCCAACAAAAATGGTGTCACTATCCCACTCTCATAGTGTCACTATCCTATGAGTATAGTGACACCATCACGACGGGATAGTGTCACCATCATATTTCATTAGTCCAATCAACCTGTTCTCATGCTTTTTTTGACAAAGATCAAGGAAGTGACCAGCTGTTTATTAAGAAGATAAGCTGTATCTTTGTAGCAAATTAAAATTGTATATCATGATTAAGAACATTGTATTTGATTTTGGTGGAGTAATTGTAGACATTGATCGCGATAAAGCAGTTCAGGCATTTATCAAGATAGGATTGGCGGATGCCGATACCCGTTTAGACAAATATCACCAGACTGGAATATTTCAGGAATTGGAAGAAGGAAAGTTGAGTGCCGATGAATTTCGTAGACAGCTTGGAGACCTATGCGGACGCGAACTGACTATGGAAGAAACCAAGCAGGCATGGCTAGGCTTCTTCAAGGAAGTGGATTTGCGTAAACTTGATTATATATTGGAACTTCGGAAGTCCTATCATGTATATCTTCTTAGTAATACGAATCCTTTCGTTATGTCATGGGCCTGTAGTCCTGAATTTTCGTCAAGGAGAAAACCTTTGAATGATTATTGCGACAAATTATATTTATCTTACCAATTAGGACACACTAAACCGGCACCGGAGATATTCGACTTAATGATTAAAGACTGTAATATTATTCCTTCCGAAACCATGTTTGTCGATGATGGAAGTTCAAATATCCATATAGGTAAAGAACTCGGATTTGAAACTTTTCAACCGGAGAATGGGGCTGACTGGCGGGAAGAGTTGACTACAATATTGAAGAAATAGATATTTATTTAAGACTATAACCACTTTATTCGAAAATCAGCTAACGATAAAGTGGTTATAGTTGTTTGATCTTATTGTACTTTGCTTATTATTAATGATGGATTGCTATGCAGAAAATAGTTCGTTCCACCTAGGTCCCCCTTTAGTTCTACCTAGGTGGAACGAATCGGATATCATAGTAAGATTATCTTTTATTTGAATCTTTTTAGCTCTTTCTTCTCAAAAGTCCATTCAGGTGTGTAAAGGTAACCGCTATCCGTTTCAGTCAATTCATACCATGGAGACAGGTTGTGGTTTGCCGGGTTAACCAAAATGTGAATCTGTTGGGCAGGCATATAACTTTGAGCCAATAAAAAAACTTTCTTTTTTGTTTTCGGATGGATTGCCACATCTACAACGATTACGGCATGTCCCGGTGAGCCTCCTTTAATAAATACATCTCCCGGTTGCAATGACATATATGGAATGGTCAGCAATTCCTTGGAAAGAGAAGCAGTACCGGCATACGTAAATACCATATTCAAGTAATTGCGGAAAGTCTTATAAGAATAATCTTTTCCCCCCGCTGTATACCACTGCACGTTATTTCCATTTACTTTAATCCGGTTTCCTTCTGCCCATTTCTTGTATTCTGCGGGAAAGCCGTTGGTAAAGTTAAACTTAATTTCTCCATATCTTTTTTGTGCCCACAAATATTCTGCTCGCAAGCGCATAATCGCATCTGCACATTGTTGCAGATCACGATTACCTATTTCCATATCTATTACGGCATATGCGGCAGCTTGATTTCTTTTTTCCTGTCCGTTGTAAAGTACTACTTTGCTACCTTTGGGAAGTAAAGGCAGTTGGCGTAGATATGAGGTAAAAGAATGTTCGTCACATGTCTCACGAATGTAGTTTACAGGAGGAGCTATTCTGTTTTCTACTGTTTGTCCTAGCAATGTAGTTAATGAAACCAGGCATAAAACATTGATCATAAGTATCTTTCTCATATTTTTATTTTTTCCGAAGATAGAATATCTTTTTCAGAAAATCAAATTTTGTAAACTGATCCTTTCTAAGAATCTTTCTAGAATACGGATTTCTAAAAATCAAACTTTCAGATATTCTCTTTATCTTTGCAGCAAATAGAAAGGAATATGCAATCACAAATCATACTTATCACCGGAGCATCCTCCGGGTTCGGAAAGATTACCTCACAAATGTTGTCTGAACAAGGACATATTGTTTATGGAACGAGCCGTAAAACATCCGAAAACATGGGCAAAGTAAAAATGCTTGTGGTAGATGTAACCAATACTTCATCTATCCAACAAGCTATTGGACAGATTATTTCCGAGCAGGGGCGGATTGATGTGCTGATAAATAATGCAGGAATGGGTATTGGCGGAGCTTTGGAATTAGCTACCGAACGGGAAGTTGACATACAAATGAGCACTAACTTCTTTGGTGTGGTCAATATGTGTAAAGCAGTACTTCCTTATATGCGCAAGGCGCGTAAAGGTAAAATAATCAACATCAGTTCTATCGGTGGAGTAATGGGTATCCCCTATCAGGGATTTTATTCGGCATCTAAATTTGCAGTAGAAGGTTACAGCGAAGCATTGGCATTAGAAGTTCACCCTTTCAATGTCAAAGTTTGTCTGGTAGAACCGGGAGATTTTAATACCGGATTCACTGACAATCGTAATATCTCCGAATTGACCCGACAGGATTCGGATTATGGGGAGAGCTTTTTGAATTCATTAAAGATAATCGAGAAGGAAGAGCGCAATGGATGTCACCCTCGGAAACTAGGCTCCAGCATTTGTAAAATAGTGGCTCGCAAGAATCCTCCGTTCCGGACTAAAGTCGGCCCTGTAGTACAGGTTCTGTTCGCGATGAGTAAAAGCTGGTTACCGGACAGGGTGATGCAATATGCTTTACGATTATTCTATGCCATTAAATAGATCATTCAGAAATACATAAAAGGTCGATAGCAACTTCAGTTACTATCGACCTTTTATGTATTTATATATTTTTGTTCCGAATCAGTTTTTCGGTACCAGTTCCAGAAACATTGTGGTTGTCAGTAATACAGCCAGTCCGACACAAACCGTAATCAGAAGCCAGTTTATATATTTGGCTTTCGGTTTGGTGTCTGCATGAAGGTTGTTCAGAAAATACTCTCTGAAGAAAAGGTACAGACCCGGAATGGTGGCACTAGCCAAAAGAAAATCTTCGGGAATCTGGAAGAAATAAGTTTTGGACAACCCTATCAATGACCAGTGACAGAGGAAAAGTACCAGGAACATATTTACTTTGTAAGCAAAGAGCAATAATAAACCAATCGTAAATACAACTACGGAACAAGGCATCACCGGAGAAGTCATTTCCGGGAAAGAAAGTCCGCGTGCTAACGATACCATAGGATATATGAAAGGCATTGCCAACAAGACGTAGGACAATACGTCATATTTGTGCGTACGTTCGAAGGTGGTATATCCCGTAATGGCATCCCATACCCAAATGATGGCCATTACTCCCCAAAACATCGCCATTACTCCGTTATAGCTACGTTCTTCGCAATATATATAGTAATATACAATAGAAATCCATGAATAAAGTCCTATCATATAGAGCTTCATTCCCATCTTCACCCACGGACGTGGTTTCTTGATGAGTAATGCAGTCAGCACGATACCTATCAGAATGACAACTATTTGTAAAATCCAGGTAGCCGAATTATAATATGCTATTGTTCTCCAAAAAATCTCCATAAAAGTAGTTTATTAATGTCTTGTTAACGAAAAGGCTCTGCGTGGGAAAATAAACATTGGGAATGTTGCTCCTACTGCCAGCATAAAAATGACTGTACTTGCTACCAAAGAATTGGAGAAGAACATTTCCTGCATTTCTATATACTTGTCATGCATTTCCGGCTTATTCACTGTCTGCAGACACATGATAAGCGAGAAAACCATATTGTAGGCAAACTTTCCGGGAATCATCGGAAGCAATGCCGGAATATAAAGTACTGTCATCGGACAATAGACTTTCTTTCCCAGCCATAAGCTGCCGAAACCTATTACCAAACCACCAAATAAAGAAGCTGTAGCAATGTCTACGCCTAGGTAAGTCATCAGGCAGAAACGACACGCATGGCCTAATGCTGCCAATATCGCAATCATCTTGAAAGCACGCAAAGGAGGATCGGAGATTGCGCCGAATCCGATACCTGCTATTGCTGCAAAGAAACCGTCAGAAAGAATATCAAGTGCTACCATATTAAATTAAACTGTTTTTTACCATTAATAATGTAAAGGAAAGGCCGATAGCTATACTGACAATAAGCAAAGAAGCTTCTGTCAAACGGGCAAATCCTGTCAGAACATATCCCTCGACGACATCAATGACTCCATTGATCAAAGGAACACCGGGTACGAGATATAGTACACTGGTTGCCAGAGCTATTTCGGAAGTTGTATCAAAAATCAAAGCGGTAGAAGCACATAAGGATGCGACGAAAGCTGAGACAATGAATATAATATAATGATTCATTTTCTTCTTTTGCATCTGTTGTTTCAGGTATAATCCCGTAAGAGTGGCAGAAAAAACAATTCCCATTGAAATCAGGTCTCCTCCAAACAGTTTACAGAATGATGCATTGGCAAAACCGACCAATATCAGGACAAAAAGAGGATGCATCATCGGAGCGGAAATAATCTTTTTGTATTTCTCTTTCAGTTCTTCCAGCGACAAATGATGATCCACTGCTTCCCAGCTGAGGGCGCTTAATTCTGAATTATGTTCGAAACTGATAGGATGTGCAGGGATATCTATTACTTCATTGCAAGCTTCGTTCGTTTCCTTGTCGATGATTGTAAGAATAATATTCTTATGAAATACTCCCAGTTTAACATCTAAGCCAAAGGCTTCTCCCAGACGCTTGGAGTTGCGTACAACGCGTGATGTATGCACTCCCGCTCCCATTAGATGAGCTGAATATTCTGCTATGAATTTACCTATAGATAATAAAGATTCGCTTGTCTTCATGTATGTGAATTTTTTAAATCGGCTGCAAAAGTACAAAAAAGAGTAGTAGCAAGCACCTAAATCCTGCATATTTTCAGAAAGAAAATACTTAATCGCTGATTTTCTTCATCGGTAAAGAAGACAGAATACGAAATTTAAATACCTTTGCGAACATAAAAATAAGAAACTCATGAACAACCAATTTACATATCCGAAAGAGAAAATACGTTTTGCCATATTGACCTTTTTCTTTGCTCAGGGACTATGCATGGCAAGTTGGGCAAGCCGTATTCCTGACTTTAAGGATGTTTTTGCAGCCAATTACGCTTTTTATTGGGGACTGATTCTATTTATGATTCCTGTAGGGAAGTTCGTGGCCATTCCTTTGGCAGGATATCTCGTCTCCAGGCTAGGTAGCCGTACGATGGTACAAGTCAGCATTCTTGGTTATGCTATTTCTTTGCTTTGTGTGGGACTGGCTCATGAGGTTTATTTGCTGGGTTTCCTGCTATTTGGTTTCGGTGTCTTCTGGAATTTATGCGATATATCATTCAATACGCAAGGCATTGAAGTGGAACGTTTGTATGGCAAAACAATTATGGCTACTTTTCACGGAGGATGGAGCTTGGGAGCCTGTACCGGCGCATTGATCGGTTTTGTTATGATATGGTTGGGAGTTGCTCCCGTCTGGCATTATATGCTGATATCTGCTATCATTCTTCTTATTGTATTGGCGGGGCGAAAATATCTACAGGAAGCAACCTTGCGAGAGGATGAGGAGTCACTTCCAAACTCCGGAACAGCTTCTCAGGTCGAAGTGGAAACGCCCAATGTGTTCCGTCTGCTATTTCGGAAGCCGGAAATACTCCTTCTCCAACTAGGGCTGGTAGGATTATTCGCATTGATAGTAGAAAGCGCTATGTTCGACTGGAGTGCCGTATATTTTGAATCGGTAGTCAATGTCCCTAAATCATTGCAGATCGGCTTTCTGGTATTTATGGTAATGATGGCGGCAGGACGCTTCCTGACCAATTACGCATATCAGCTTTGGGGAAAGAAGAAGGTATTGCAATTGGCAGGCAGCCTTATTTGTATCGGCTTCTTTATTTCCGCTTTACTGGGCAATACTTTTGATTCAATGGTCATGAAAGTCATTATCAATTCATTAGGCTTTATGCTTGTCGGATTGGGAATTTCGTGTATCGTACCTACTTTATACAGCTTTGTGGGAGCTAAATCAAAAACGCCTGTTAGCATTGCACTTACTATTCTGTCGAGCATCAGTTTTATAGGCTCACTGATTGCACCGTTGCTTATCGGTGCAATAACACAAGCTTTTGATATTCGTATAGCCTATATGATAATTGGTGTATTGGGTGGTTGCATTGTGTTGATTGTGAGTTTTAGTAAGGGCTTCGATATTCGAAAAGAATACATATGATAAGATAAATATAAAAACGCAGTCTCTCACAATACTTGATCACTCAAGCCATTGTGAAAGACTGCGTCAATCCTTTTACTAACCTTAACTAACCTAACTTCTATCTAATCTAACTACAAAATGTTCGAAAAATCTTTTATACTACTAGCAATTCTATCCTTTAAATTCTGGTTATCGACCAGTGAAAAATCGCAGGTAACATCTGCCGGAGCCAGCAATACTGCTTTGGCTTCTTCTGCATCTGCTATTTGTTCCGGATGCTCCATGAAATAAGTTTCCCATTGGGAAACTGCTTCCGGTGTTACACCCAGCGCATAATTGATGAAATCATCATCCGTCAAAAAATCCTTTACCTTAGAGCACATATTGCATCCTTTTTAAGCGTTTACATAAATAGGACGCTGTTACCCTGTACATGTACTCAACTAATTATCCTTTTTACTAAAATTAACTTGCCAGACTACGCAGCTTTGTCAATCCGCGATACATCAGGTTGCGTACAGACTGATAATTCATATTCATAATCTCGCAAATATCTTCGTATTTCTTCTCTTCTATATAATATAACGTAAGTGCTTCACGCTGACGAGGAGAAAGTTGGTCTAGTAAACGCTTCACCAACGAAAACTCATTTTGGCGTTGTTCTTCTTCCATATAATCATCTTCTACATCTGTGGGTGCTATTGCATTCACTTCTTCTGCAGTTGTATCAGACATATACATACGTTTGCGAAGTTCATCGCATAACTTGTTTTTTAATGAAATAAATAAATAAGACTTCAAGTTATCAATAGTTCCTAATTCATCCTTTTTGGTGTAGAGCTTTACGAAAATATCGTGAATGCAATCTTTCAGCAACTCCTTATCAATGGTCAACTTCAATCCGTAATTAAAAAGAATGTTGATGTGCAAATCATATAGCTGCGAAAAAGCTGCCATATTTCCCGCTTGGAAAGAAGCGAGTAAAGTTTCGGTTGAATTATTAGTCTGTTCCATCATAGCATTAATTCGATTGATTTGATGTTGCAAAGCTAAGCAGTCTTGACCTCAACTACAGGTAAAATCTGGTTTGTAGGTTGAAAAAATAAGTATCATGTTTTATAACACTCTTTTGTTAGAAATTACCTATAAAATAGAAAAATCCCGTTGATGACTGATCAACGGGATTTTTTGTTTTAAAGTTTATGGAACCAATAAATTCCTTCTTTCTTATCTGGTACTTTTAATGTGTATACATCGTTGATTTTAAGTAATTTATCAATCATAGTTACCTTCCCGGAACTGGGGTGAATATACTTTAGACTATACTTTCCGGACGATAATTGAACAGGAATTTCTGTTCCGGACTTGGAATAAATGATACTTCCAATATCAGATTTTACTATTCTCTTATAATCATCAGTATTGGTTTCTTCCACTTCCATGATTGCTGCATCTTTCAGGAAAGCTTTATCTGTGCACGGAATTACAGGACATGAACCGCCGGCCATGAGTACAGCCCACCCCATCGCCGGATAATTCTGTGCATAAAAGGTAACAGCTTTCTCCGGAAATTTCTGACGATATTCATAGACAGCCTTGTAGGCTTCAGTGAAAGTGATTTTTCCGACTTTCATTTTACGCATATGTTGGCGGGGAGCCATATTCTTCCCTCCTTCCGGTGCAAAGATGCCATCCGTTTTATAATGCCAGTACCGGATATCAATAATATCTACTACAGCGGCACGCTTCGGATCGGCAAGAATAGCATCCTGTACATCTTTCGTTGTGCTCAATGCTACTTTGGCTTTCTTGCCGCTTTCAGCTTCCCATTCGGCAATCACATCCAACCAAAACTGTACAAAGTGCAGCGGACCTGTAAATTCGGCACTTGTCAACTGAATGACATTTGGATTATCCGCAAAATTATTCAGGCACTGACGGATATATTGTCTGTGTAACTCGCGGCGAACCGGATGAGTGATATCATAAAACATATCTGCAACAAAAATTCGTTTGTCTCCGGCAAACGGAGCGGGTTCCGGAAATCCGGTCTGATTAATATTGTTACTACTCCTCCACGGGCAATCTACCCAGTGTGCACCTGCTTCCAGAATATTGTGCTGGAAATAGTTTTCATAGAATAGCAGCAGTCCTTCTTTGTTTCCTTTTTCTGCAAACTCTTTCAGGCGTGACCAATACCATGCATTAGGACGATTCAGATCATATTTGCTCAATCCTTCCCAAGCTGTACCTTGACCACTACGTCCGAAAGGCTGTTCGTAGAAAGGTCCCCATACATCTCCGTCACGGCGGCGGACACGTTCGTGATCATCCCGGCGACGGTCATACCAAAGTCCATAGTTCTGATCAAATACCAATATATTCTTTTGCTTCATAAAGTCGATTACGGAATCAATGCGGTCTGTCAGTCCTAACCCTTCACGTCCCGGAACGAAGCGAGTGATGGCAGGACTTGCCTTTTTCAGAAAATTGGTTTTAAGTTTTCCATTCCACCAAGGGGTAGTGTGGCTACCTCCTACCAGCAAAGCACCGTCCATCTGGATACGTCCGTCTACAATAGTCACTCCGGACTGTACCGATGTCTTCTTATTCGAAATTATTTTCTTCTCTTTGATATCATCGATTGATTTCAGTCCGGTCGTAGCTGTCGAAGAAGCAAATGCTCCTTGTTCAATCCACTGCTCCAGTGTCAGACGGGGATTATAAGCCTCTTTAGCCAATTCCATAGCAACTTCAACAGTCGGGCTACTTGTTGCACTTGTATTTCGAGGCAGGATACGGGCACGTTCTGCACATTTCTTTTGCAAACGCTCCTCTAACTGAGCATAGAAAATACTACGGGGCTGCACATGATTATTCGATTGAGCCCATTCACCGTCACCGGAGAATTGTGCCCAGCAACCGTATGCACGGTTCATTGCATCTTTTGCCGGAGTGTAACACTCTATTTCAGCAGCAGTACATTGCCAGAACAGACTATTGGCCGTATTCCATCCAGCTCCGTTCTTATCCTGTCCCAGATTCTTGAAACTCAGATTATGGCCGTCTATATTGACCACATCAAACAACAAGCCACATGCCCATGCGTCAATTGAGCCACTGAAGTTTAATGATTCATACGAGTCACATTGCACAAAAGCATTAGGTCCGGCAGCACAATATCCGGCAGCGAAGTCATGAATGCCATGTTCAGAATAGCAACGCTGGAAGAGCGTCTGCTGCCCCAAAGTATAGAAAGTGCAGCGGCGCATTCCTCCAATTTCAGAAACAGGTTCCCGTGAGATACAATCCTCAACCGTGATTTGGGAGCCGGTACGTTGAACGATGACGGCACTTCCTGCGAAATGCTTGAAATTTACTCTGCGTACCCAGCAGTCTTCTGCATCTTCAATTGAAATTCCTGTCCAGCAGTGATCCTCATCCTTTGGATAACGTTTATCGTAGTCGGAAATCAAGGTCATGTTCTCTACACCACAATTCCGGATACGTCCGTTCCATTGATAAACGGTGACAGTAGAAGTACCATATGTAGCATTTAACGCTACTGTTAGCGGAGCATCCAGTGTTATCTGATTACCGTTTACTTCTGTCACAGTTCTGTCCCAAGAGAGATCCATATCTCCTTCTTTCCATCCCAAAGCACCGATCCCTCCTCCGAAAATATCGCATCCTAATGAAGCAATCCAATCTTTTTCGGAGGGACGGTTCACCATTACCCGATCTCCCTTTCTCAAAGAAGTACCCGAAGCGACTTCCAATGTTCTTGCATTTACGGGAACATATTTCGAAAGAACCTGTAATGTATCCAGTGTATTCAGATCATCTGTCCCTTCCATATAGATTAGGGCACCTCTGTCCACCCCCTTTTTAAGCAGTATCGTTTTCTCTTTATTCACTCCTCGCAATACGATGCCGGAGGCAGCTATACGAAGACTTTCGGATAATGAAAATTCTCCCTGATCCAATAAAACGGCTCCTCTGAAACCGGAAGCATCAGGAACCAATGAGGCGACATAGTCAATAGCACGTTGAATACGTGCTGTATTATCTCCCGCTGTCCAAGATACAAACACGGTATTGCGAACATCTGGAATATCCTGTTCGGAACTCTTGTAACCGCAGTATGAGAAATCAAGAATCCGGTTTCCCTGTTCATCATCCAGGTATGTGATCCGGTCATCCTTAACCTGCAAAGCAAAGGTTTGCGCATATCCCTGCACAAACCCTAGACTCAGTAATCCTAAAAGGATAGTTCTTAATTGCATATTCATTACAATAAACTTTGTTTTCTATTTATTCAATCCTGAAAGATCATTTACCTATACGGTTAAAACAAACTTTTCCGTTTGGATAATGTATCGTAGTTGTTCTTCAGATCTGTCCAGTCCACTTTCTTCTTCGTATCTATACCGTTGATATATTTTTCGATATTGGTATAGCCGTCTCCATTACAGTCCTTCACAGCATCAGTCGGATCATTCGGGTTCAATCCGTTGGCAATTTCCCACGCATCCGGCATACCGTCACCATCCGAATCAAGGTAGGCTTCTCCTTTATATTCAGGAAGTCCGCCTACTTGACGGATGTCGGTGATAATACCTTGCTTGTAAGAGTCTGCCGGCAAACGTCTTTTCACATAAGGAGAAACAAACTCCGGAGCATCTTTCACATAAATAGCTTTTCCTGTCCGTACAGTCTTGATGACACGTGTATCTACTGCATCCCGTTTCGGGAAAGTAGCACCTACATTATCCAATACAAAGTTGTAGGCCTTTTGGGTATCCATGATCGTTACAGGTGACATTTTGAAGGGTTCGTCCACCCTGATTTGCGGTAAGAACTTTTCAGCATCAACTTCATTGGCAAGCTGAACTCCGCCATCCCAGTTATCTTTCGTCACTTGGGCATTGCCATGAATAATGTTTCCGTTAACATAAGCTTTTCCGAAAGAGAGAGGTCTGCTCTTGTCACGCCCTGCTTCCGGTTTCAAAATACGATAAGAAATAGGTTTTCCCAGTGGAGTAATCGGCCCGGGCTTAAAGTAATTATTGATCATATTATATAAACTATTATGATCACCTCCATCTACCGAGCGATTCCACCAGTTGAAAACAACATTATTAACGAAATTGAAGTCACCGTCCATACCTACCGAACTGTTACGGCTGATGTTGGAAGCGAAAAGGTTACGGCAAAACATACTATTGTGCCCTCCGATAGTAGCACCAAAAGCATGATTATACGTATCCAATGCCTCTGAGAATACTGAATTCTGAATGGTAATATTTACAGTAGGTAATTTCAGTCCGTGCCCACTCTCATCCCGGTTGTAGACATGGCGGTAAATAGACATATTTTCATCTAATCCCCAACTTGCCGAGCAATGGTCTACTATAATGTTGCCGACTGCATTTCCTCCTACTGCATCGTCACGGAAAGCAACATCCTGTGCACCACGGCGGAAACGCATATGACGAATCACTACATCATGTGTATCGATTAGAAAAGAATTTCCGGTAATACAAATACCATCTCCCGGGGCAGTTTGACCGGCAATCGTTACATAAGGAGCACGTACACTGATCGGACTCTTCAAGTGAATGATGCCTGATACATTAAAGACAATGGTCCGGGCACCGCCGGTTTCACAGGCTTCGCGGAAGGTACCGGGACCGGAATCTTCCAAAGAAGTAACCACAATTACCTTGCCTCCACGACCGCCGGGAGTATACATCCCACCACCTTCGGCACCGGGGAAAGCCGGAATATTACTTTTTATCAAATCTTCCGGTTTGGAAGCCCAAGGTTTGTAAGGACGTCCTTTTTGTGCTTCTTCTAAAACTGTCGGCAAGGCTTTTTCCCATGCCGCGTTTGATTTTTGTTCGAACTCCGCTTCTTGTTTTGCTCCTCTTTCTTTTGCCGAGTCGGGGATTACTGGATATTGAGCTGCCACAGGTAGTACGCAGGCAACCAACATCCATGCTGATAATACTTTCTTAATCTTGTTCATTCTTTCGAATCTTAATAGGTTTTTAAAAAAGACGATTAAGAAAGAATTTTGTAATCGGTATTTCTATCCTTTCCGCCATTCGTTCATATATTCACGGGGAGTCTGATTATATTTCTTACGGAAACACTTGCTATAGTAGCCCGAATCTTTGAACCCGACAGCAAACGCCACTTCCGAAACACTCAAATCCGTATTTTTAATCAGTTCGACAGACTTATTTAACCGAATCTCCTTTACCAGGTCGACAGGTGCCAGTCCGGTAAGGCTTTTCAGTTTTTTAAAGAATGCCGAACGGCTCAAACCAATGCCGGAAGCGATCGTATCAATATTGAAATCACTGTCGTCCATGTTTTCTTCAATTACCTGATGTATCTTTTCAAGGAACTGCACATCTTTTTTTACCAAATATTGTTCGTAGCTGTCTTCTTCCGTTGTCGTCTGGTTTTCCATCTGCTGACGGATACGTTCGCGGAACAGTTTCCGTTCGCCGAGCAACTGTTCGATCCGTGCCAGCAGATATTCTTTGCTGAATGGTTTGGTTATATAGGCATTCGCCCCCAAAGTAATAGCTTTGGTCTTGGCTCCTTCATCGTTTTTGGCAGTCAGAATAATAACAGGAATATGACTGATCTGGAAATCTTTCCGGATGGATTGTAACATTTCCAGTCCGTCCATTTCCGGCATCATCTGATCAGTCACAACGATGTCCGGATGATACAGATGTACTTTCTTCAAGCCTTCCACTCCATTATTGGCTATGTAGATATTGAATTTATCTTCTAATTGCAGTTTTATCAGTTGGCAAAGGTCTTTATTATCTTCTACCAGCAGAAGAGTCGGTAGTGAAGTATCAATTTCCAATTCTTCTTCCGGTTCCTTTTCCTGGACAATTTCCATATCCTTGCCTGTGGCAGCAGGAGTACTCTGTGTATCACCGACGTAAAAGTCTACTTCAGATGGACGATAATGATCCTTGTCCAACAATAATTCTACTGTAAACACAGCCCCCTGCCCTTCCGGACTTTCGGCATGGATTAAGCCGTGATGCAGGTTTACTATTTCCTTGGAAAGTGCCAACCCAATGCCTGTACCCTGATAATAAGGATTCTTTGCATTTTCTCCTTGCGAAAAGCGTTCGAAAATCTCAGTCAGTTTACTTTGTGGAATGCCGACGCCATTATCTTCTACCCTTACATAACATGATTTCCCGTCATCTGTCAATCCGGTAGTTACATAAATACTTCCACCGGAAGGAGTAAATTTGAACGCGTTCGATATGACATTACGGATAACAATGCTCAGTTTGTCTTTATCCGCCCATACCATGATCGGTTCGTCCGGTAACTGGAAAGTGAAGCTGATTTCATTTTCCTCCGAAAGTACTCGGAATTCTTTCTGGAAAGAAGCTATCATTTCATTGAAGTCGATCAATGATACATGCAAGCGCATCTTGCCATTCTGAATCTTACGGAAATCAAGAATCTGATTGACTAGTTGTAGCATCTGATTCGTATTCTTTTCCATCAGTTCCACATATTGCAGACCTTTCGGAGACAATTCTTCCCGCTCCTTCAATTCTTGTATCGGGCCTTTTATCAGTGTCAAAGGAGTACGAAGCTCGTGAGAGATATTAGTAAAGAACTTAATTTTCACTTCCGAGACTCTCTGCTCAATATAAATGTCATTCTTCATCTTAATCATGAAGAAAGCCAGTCGCAAACCGAAATAGAGTGCGGCAATACCCAAAATGACATAGATAAGAGTTGCCCACCAACTCAGCCACCATGGTGGGAGAATGGTGATTGCCAGCGTGCACGTAGAAACGAGTTCAGGATTTGTTTCATCCATCGTTTCAACACGGAACACATAATCTCCGGGAGGTACATTTGTATAAGAGGCAATGCGGTTTTTGCCGTTATAATGCCATTCTTTCTCGTATCCTTCGAGTATGTAGCGATAAGATACCCGATTTTGGTTATAGAAATTTAATGCGGCAAATTCTATCGTGAACATAGACTGATTGTACTTCAATTGAAGCGCATCGGTGTATGTGATAGATTCTTGAATCGGGCAGTCATTCAAACTACGCAGATCGCGGTTGGATACTTTAAAGTCTACAATACGCGTATCATAGTTGGTATGTTGTGTTTCCAGTTTATCAGGAGAGAATGTCAAAATTCCCTGTCGTGAACCAAGCCACAAATCTCCATTCAATGCACGCAACGCACTGCCTTCTTCTAACTCAACATTCAGGAAACCGTCGTATTTGTCGTAGTTACGGAACTGCTCTGTTGCTTTATTAAAGCAAGACAAACCGATCTCGGTAGTAAACCATAAATTCCCGTTTTTATCTTCAACGATGGATTTGACTACGTCATTATTCATCCCTTCACGCATGCCATAAGATTTGAAGATCGGCTCATGTTTCTCTTTATCATAACGGACCAGCTTATTCAAACCGCCTCCGAACACGCTCACCCAAATTTGTGAGTCAGAGTCTTTGTATAATACATAAATATCATTGTCAGCTACATTGGAACGGTCGCTAACTTGCCGGAAGGTTTCAAACTGAATTTCTTCGGGAGTTGTAAAGTGTCCGTCAAAGGACATCAGACCATCCATCGTTCCTACCCAAATACGCCCGTCTTCACCTTCCGTCATCGTGCGGACTTCCATGTACAGACCATAAGCGGGATATTGTTTCAGTCCATTGTATTTATGCTTGAAAACAATCGCTCCGTTTTCTTTGGAAATCAGATTCAGACCTCCGCCCAACAAACCGACCCAGATACGTTCCTGACTATCCTGATAAGTGAAATACACATCATTGTTACTGATAGAATTCGGATTCTTAGGATCATTTTTATAGCGGGTAAAGCGCAGACCGTGCGGTGAGTTCATATCCGGTTCGGCTTTGACAAGCCCGTTTCCTTTGGTAGAAAACCACAGGTTCCCTCCTTTATCCTCCATAATATGATACACGGCACCTACCAGATAGTTCTTATCAGTAAAAACCTGTTTTATCTGTCCATTGCTATCCAAGCGGTACAGTGCCTGCCAACGAGTACCCACCCAGATATCCCCATTCTTAGCCTGATAAAGCGCACGTATTCCCTGATTCCATGAAGTCGCTTTTTCTGTGCCAACGGGAACAGGAGAAACTTCTGTCAGTAACTGGAATTGCTTTTTGGGAAAATTGACTTTATACACTCCGCTACTTGTAGAAGCTAACCAAAGAATCTCATCCTTATCCAACAATAGATGGAAGAAAAGCTGATCGGGAAGATCGTCGGAAAAAGGTTTCAATTGATTAATGCGGATCATTTCCAGTTTCTCTCTGTCAAAGAGCAGGATTTCTCCTCCGGGAGTGAGGAAGAACATACCTTGTTCACCGGCATCCTGTTTTTCAAAGTTACCGATAGCATTCTGGTTAGGGAAAGCAAAACGGTGATTACTTTTGTTCAAAGGATCATAATATGTCAAAGCCTGATTGCCTTCCTGAAACCATATTTTATCATACTTGTCATTGAATATCATCCCTACTTTTTTTCCTGCAATGGAGAATGGAAGTTTCGTCAACTGTTTGTAACCGATGTTGTACTCGTATGCACCGTCTACAGTAGTAATATACATTAATCCCGATTCTGTGACCAATATATTGGAAATCGACTGTTTGATATCCGGTATTTCGTAGCGGTTGACGACTCCATTTTGTGGATCGACACTATAAATATGCCCGTTCTTATCTCCCAGCCACAGAAATTTGGAATTGTACGAAGCACAAGTGAACTGATCCGGGTTGGCAGATACTTTTTTCTGAATAAAGTCGACAGGTTTATCTTTCAGAGCTTCGCCTTTCCGCAGTGAAAGAATCTGATAATCCATACCGATCCAATTGATAAACTCGGCTGTTTCGCAAAATACATTATGCTTTAGACGTAAATCGTAGACGTTGACATTGGGACGCGAATCGTGCAGTTGCTTCATGGTGATTTTACCGTTTGAATCTGTATTTGCACGCAACAGGCTCTTATCTTTGGTCAGCAGCAACACGTCTCCGTCTTCTGTTGTCTGAATTTTGATAATCTGGATGTTTTCAGAATATTCTTTTACGTCATCATACACTGCATGAAAACTCTCATGTTTCTTATCAAACAAATAGAGTTTGCGGTCAATAGTCTTGATCCACAAGAATCCATTCCTGTCTTCTACAATACGTTGAATTTTACGGGGAGGAATATCTGCGGAATAGAATCCGTCATGATTATCATAGGAACGGAATTTGGTACCATCGAAACTGCATAATCCGTACCAAGTGCCGAACCATACAAATCCATCTTGCCCTTTTAATGTACAATTGACGATATTATTGGGTAAGCCTCGTTCGGCTG
The DNA here is from genome assembly GCF_001811315.1 of Bacteroides sp. HMSC067B03. Lineage (NCBI taxonomy): Bacteria > Pseudomonadati > Bacteroidota > Bacteroidia > Bacteroidales > Bacteroidaceae > Bacteroides > Bacteroides sp. HMSC067B03. The sequence goes on from NZ_KV804471.1 coordinate 141,123, forward strand.
TATAATGTTCTACAATCATGTTAGGGTAGGCAGAAGCACAGATTCTCGTAATCAAGAGAAAAAGAAATATCAAAAAGAAGTGTCTCTTCATTGTATATCGTATTAGTGGAAATGGATCTTGCATCAAAGATACTATTTTTCGAATAAAATTCAAATAAGCAGGTAATAAACTAGATTAGCTATTAACTAATCTAACTTGGTTAATAGCTAATCTCTGTCATTCAAGACGACCGGAGGTTCTTGAACAGACTTATTTTTCTATTCCAAATTCAGTCTGTTGCCGCTCCACTTCATCCAGCACTCTCTGCCGTTCTTCCTCTGTCAGTTGTACCTTACCTTTGGTTGTATCTTTGGATAAACCGGTTTTCGGAGTTGATGAAGATGTTTCCTGACTGGTACAGTATTTTTCATCGTAGCAAAAAGGAAGTTCTGCAGGAACGCTTTCAAATTCCAGTTCAGCAGCAGTCGGAGCCTGTGTTCCTTCAAATTGTACATGAGCTTTTACTTTAATCTTCCCGGCTTTTCGTGTAGAGCGAACCAACAGAGGAGCTGAACCAAATTCTATGGCACGGGGATTGGCACCAATCGTAGCGTCGCCAATGATTTGCCCTTCACCTTCTACCGTGAATACGATATTTTCTTTTGCCAGACGACGTACGTTGCCACTATCATCCGTTACTTCGGCAACTATCACAATGAAATCCGAACCGTCTGCTACTAGATTAACTTTTTGAGTATCCGCATAGAGGCGAAGTTTGGTAGACCGGCGGGAAGGCATTTTCTTTTGTGTGCATACTACTTTACCGTTAATGATACCTTCGGCAACCATATTAACTTTCTGCCAGTTCTTTTGTGTATAGCTATATCCGCGTGCTTCCCAGAAATCCCATACATTTTCAAAGACAACAGGAGCATTCGGCATATGCCCTTTGGCATGTACTACAGGTTGGGTCCATGATTTTGTTCCGTCATAAATAGAAAGACGGATCGAGTCGCAGTTGCTGAATATCACTACATCTTTGTCAGAAAACTGTGACATTTCGTGAGCGATGAATACCATTGGACCACATTCTGTCAACGGATGCCGAAGGCTGGCGGGTGATTGGCTACGGAACATTTCGTAAGCATATTTCTTTTGGCGGAAGGCATCGTATATCCCTCCCCAATAAGGATCAGGATGATAGCCACGCTGATGATCGAACGGATGCCATTGTGTACCACCGATAAACTGGCCGGTAGTACGGTACATCTCATCATAACTTTTAGCTAGGGAAAGTGCCTGTATCAGCAGCGGACGTTCGCCCCAACTACGGCTTGCACGGTTATTGTTGTTATGGGCGTACCAATCGTCCACATTTTCTCCAAATTCACGGGTAAAGATACATTGTTCCGGTTTATCTGCCTTTTCATCGTCTCCCGGCCAACCGTAAACGACATCGTAATGCTCCTTCACACCAGCTGAATGTACATCGGCAGCAGCCACGGGACGTCCCGGATAAGGAAATTCTTCTTTGGTTATTTCGAGCGCTTTCAAGGCAAAATCGAGTGGATAGCGGGTTTCATTCAGAATAGGTTCCCACATCAAGACAGACGGGTGATTACGGTCACGACGGATCATTTCGCGGGTATTTTGATGAACCAATTCTCCGAATTTCACATCCTTGTTCCAGTATTGCCATCCCGGAGTAGCTACGATAACGAACATTCCGAGTTCATCGCAGGCATCCATAAAGGAAGGATCTTGGGGGTAGTGTGCCACCCGAATAATAGTGCAACCGGCATCTCGCAGACGTTTAGCATCCCGCCATTGCTGAGAATTAGGCAGAGCATTGCCTACATAAGCGAAGTCCTGATGGCGGTTGGCTCCTACCAGCTGAACGAAAGGTTTTCCGTTCAGCCAAAAACCATCTTTGCCACGAAATTCCGCCAAACGGATACCGATACGTGTAATGCCTCCATCAATAGACTGATTGCCCTTTTTAATGCGCGACTGGACTTTATATAAATAAGGTGCATCCGGTGACCAAAGCTTAGGGCTTTTTACCTCTATCTGTTGCCGGATTATTTTCTTTTCTCCCGATTTCAGAGAAAGTTTGCCGGAAGTTCGTTTAATTACCTTTCCATCAGCATCTGTCAGGGTTGTTTCTACAGTAACGGTTTCGGTATGTTGATTATCATTTTGCAATTCTGTATTTACGTAGACTTGTGCACTCTTTTCGCTGATCTTGTCGAAATGAACAAATACTCCGCCTCCTGCAACGGTTTGGGAGTCAAGTGGATCGGTAATGGATACCGGCGATTTGGCTATCATCCACACATCACGGTAGATGCCGCCATGATAGGCGAAATCCAAGGTGTATTGGGGTTTACCGGGAGGAAAGGATTTGTCATTGCTATTGTCGACGAAAATGGCAAGCAGACAAGAATCTCCTGCTTGTATACCATTGGTTGTCAGATCCAAAGTAAAAGGGAGATAACCACCAACATGCTCTTGAATACGCTTTCCATTCAGGTAAAGAACTTGTTTTCCCATAGCTGCCTCAAAATGGATCAGTACCCGTTTACCTTTGGTTTCTGCAGGGAGTACGAAATGTTTGCGATACCAGGCGGGGCCTTGATAATTGCGGCATCCGCTAGCTTCGGCAGGCATCAACTCTACCGTATGAGGAGTGGAAACAATCGTCCACGAACGGTCGTCAAAGTCGACGGATTCCGCGCCATGAATGTCTCCTTTGAAAAATCTCCATCCCGGATTGAAATTATACACTTGTCGCCCGCTACCGGGAAGCTGGATGAATCCGGCAACCGATGTTTCGGGACGGTAGGTTTCTGTTGCCTGTCCTTTCTCTATCAGTGAGAATAGCAACAGAAAAGCTGATAAAATTGGAAACAGTTTTTTATTCATAATTTAATTGTTTATCTATGTTTAAAGGCACAGATTTCACGGTTTTACTTCGCGTAATCATATTCTGGAAATCGCAGCCCTGTTTTTTCTATTTCTCAATCATTATAATGATATCTTTCTTTCTACTTTCCGGTGATACTTTCAGTTCTGTCACTTTTCCATCCTTTAAGGTTGCTTCTACTGTCGTTTCACCCGGTGCATAAAGTTTGAAATGTATATCCCATTCTTTGGGCCATGCGGGGAAAAGGAGTATTTGATTACCGTTAGTCTGTAATAGCATTTCTTGAAGTCCTATCATACCGCTACCTCCCCAGTTGTGATCGGGTGTCCAGTCATATCCCGGTCCCCAAAAGGCAGGAAAGCGATGTGGCCCGTTTGAGAGTTTGGCGAGAGATAGCCTTTTGGCTTCTTCGGTCAATCCCAGACAGGCTGCCCAAATATTATCTTGTTTCCATCCGATATGAGAGCGAAAGTTAATAGCCTCCGGATCATAGAAATAAGTATTGCGGGCTAATTCCAGATTCTCTTTTCCTACTCCATAAATGCGCCAGGGAAATACGGGATACAGTTGCGGAGTCTCTATGTTGTTGATTCGTTCCCAGCTTACAGCAGGAGAAATCGTTTGTTTCAGTTCGGGAGGTGCTGTGGGATTCAAGGAATCCTTGACCTCTATGTATCGCAATGGAATTGGAGGAATTGTTTTCAGCATTTCATTTTTCTTTCCATAGTTTTCCAGTACGGTCCGCAAAGCGGCGATTGTACTGCTGGCATTGTTGGTCATCTTATACGTTTCGCAGGCAGAACCCGGAAACAGGATCAGATGTCCGTTGCCGTCCAACGCTTTCCGTCCTCGACGGGAAGCAAGCTGCCGATAATGTTCATCGAAAAATGTCAGCGAACTTTCAATTAAGGGTAAATACGGGGTAATGTCTGCATTTGCATAATTTTTGGTTTCCAGTATCATTTGGCAAAATTCAAGTATGGTATCCCACTCATACTCTAACCAAGCATTATATTCCAATCCCTTGTCAAACCATTCCGGACGTTTGAAGCCATACTCCGCAGGATTGGGCAAGCCAAAGTTTTCTATTTGTTCGCAGAAACATGCTCCGTCATGCTGCCAATACACTTGGCTACGAAGTTCTGCATTTTTTAGTATCCGGTTGTAAAAATTGAATTGGGAGGGCATCATATCGAAGTCTCCGCTTTTTAACATCGGCCAGTATACAAGTCGCTGATTCTGTGCTGTCATCGTACCTCCTCCCCATTTCCGGTAATCAGGGGTGAATGCCTGTTTATCGTCTATATGGCAAGGATCGAAGGTGAATAATCCACCGTTGAACTTGGTAGGGACACTGCCGTAGGCATTGCAGCCCAGCATATAGCGGAAAAGAGTGTAGTTTCGGGTGATTTCTTCTACATCGTTGCCATCCTTATTTTCTGCTTCTCCGATTGCTTCAATAAAGCTGCGTTGCCAGAAGGAGTTCCACCATGCGCGGGTCTGCTTTTTGTCTTGTGATACAATTTTTGATGATATCTTTCCCTGTGGGGCAATCCTTTGCAAAGTAGTTTTTAAGCCTTGTTCCCATTGATCGACCGTTTCCGTCTGGTCTGTGTGCAGAACGATGCAAAATTGTTCTTTCCGAGAAGCCTTTGAAGAGTGGAAGTTCCAAGCACGGTAATCTGTACCGGCATAGATACTGTCTGTTGTATCCGTAAATTCCAAATTATTTCCAAAAAGATAACCACCGAAAGTTAGGTCCTTTAAAGGATTCATCATTTGAGATTCCACATTTTCCATTCCTTGTTGGGCCACAGCAATGTCAAAAACGGTTTGTTCGGGATTCCGGTGATAGAATAGAAGCAAGTTTCTCTCTTCCGTCATTCCGGGTAATTCCTTTTTGGAAGATAAAGAAACAAAGTCGGCGTTGGTAACAGTTCCTTTCGGAGGTGCCCATTTGTAAGAGCATTGTTGCCCCTCTCCTTTTCTGATCATTCGTTCCTTATATCGCCAGTTCTCATAAGAGACTTTTGTTTGCAAAGGTTGTGCATTGGTTATTTCCACATGAACTACCGGATGAAAAATATCTGCCCACAACTGTATCCGTGTACCTCCTGCTGATACTTCTACGTACCCATCTTTTAGTTTTAGCTCCTGACGGAAATCTTTTGCATCTTTCAAAGGATTGGGAGACAGACGAATCCGAAAACGTCCTTGTTTCAGTTGGCAGTTGTTTTCGTCGAATGTACCGCTACGGCTTACATAAAACAGCAGATCACCTTCTTCCACCCATATATTCATGCCGATATCACCGCCACCGCAAGGCATAGATTCGGAGGAATTTCGACTAGGAGTGTTCCAAACGACATTGGCATGCTGGCTACAAAAAGCCGACACGCCAACAAATACCATTATTATAATCAGATAAAATCGATTCATATTCTATTCGTCAAATTCAGCTCATAGCTAATCTTTTTTATATTCGGGAATGTACCAATCGTCTGAACGAAAAGACCCTAACGGCAGACCGTCACAATATACATCTCCTTCCACATAATTCTCGAATCCATAACGGACAGCTACCGGATGCGGGACTTTATCACTTTTTACAAGTATCTTGCTGCGTTCAATCCATGCTTTAGCCGGATAGAATATTTTATCTTCGCCTGCTATCCGGAAGTTTTTCGATTCAAAGCAGTTCTTGCCACTGATCCACATATTTGCACGTTCGAAACTAACGACTATGGTATCGTTTTTGATTTCAATACTTTTATAATAAGGACTTTCTCCGTTCACCCCTTCCACACCATATGTCTTTGTCAGTGCAAGAAGTGCCAGACGTTCTCCGGCAATCTGTTTCTTTGCGGGATGAATCCCTTTCTCCATTCCTGCATCCAGCAGTACAGCCATGCCGCTGTTAGATACACGATGTTCCACTTGCGCCTGCGCTTCACGCAGATAGGCTGAATTTATCACTTCTTTGCCTTTTTCCGTGATGATACTATAGTCATATGGAGCTATCTGACAGTAGTAGAAAGGAAAATCGCCTTGTTTCCATTCGGCACGCCAACCGTTAATCAATGTAGTAAACATATCCGAATAGGTATGGGCACGATTCCAGTTATCTTCTCCCTGATACCAGACCACTCCTTTCATTGTCATACCGATCAGTGGATGCAACATGCCATTATATAACACAGTCGGAGTACGGTTTTTGGATTTTATATCTGCTTCCGATTGAGGTATCTTTGCATCCGGGAACGCTTTCAACCAATCGGCAGTCATCCATGCTTCGCAGGCAGAACCACCCCAAGCTGCTACTACCAGCCCTACCGGGACTTCTAAAATTTCATTGATTAATCTTCCGAAATAATAGGCTGTCGCACTAAAATCACGGACACTGACAGGAGTTGCTTCTTTCCATGAACCGACTACATCATTCTGAGGAATCATGGTGGAAGTACGTTTTACTGTAAACAGGCGGATATTACTATTTTTGCTGTGAAGAATATCCATGTTGGCATTCTCTACAGGTTGGTTTTTAAAACCTTTCATCGGCATTTCCATATTGCTCTGACCGGAGCATAGCCATAATTCGCCTATCAGAATATTATTTAGTGTTTTGAGACTTCCATCGTCAAAGGTTACAGTATAAGGGCCCCCTGCCTCGGGAGTGGGGACTGCCAGCTTCCATGCTCCGTTCTTGTCTGCTGTTGCTACATATTGCTTTCCGTCCCAGCTGGTAGTTATTGTTACATTCTTGTTGGGAGTGGCTGTTCCCCAAAGGTTAGCGTTTGTCTTTTGTTGCATTACCATACCGTCAGAGAAAATAGCAGGCAACTTTACTTCTGCACGTGTTGATAAGCATATAGCCAGCAGAAAACCGGTCAATAGAATGCTTATTTTGAATCTTGAACTTCTCATTATTATGTTGTTATATTAATTACTCTGTTCCAAATATAGTGGACCAAGCAATCCGCCCGGAAGTAATGTATTCTCCTGTTTCCGGTATTTCGCATTTGTCCAGATGCCTTCAAAGGGTGCTTTCCCTTCATCTGTCCCTTTCAGTGCATTTGCCCATGTGTTTGTTACTTCGATTTCAAGCTCATTTGTTCCCTTTTTCAAGGCTGCTGTAATGTCAGCCCGGTAGGGAGCTGTCCAGACCGTACCGCAGTCTATTCCATTCACACGAACTGTAGCCAGATTGTAAACTGTTCCCAAATGCAAATACACCTGTCGGTCTTTCTGCTCTTTGTACTTCCAAGGGAAAGTGGTTTTATAGATAGCGGTTCCGGAATAATAACGAATCCGCTCGTTATCTTCTTTACTCCAATCGAAAAGGGCTTTTCGGGTAACTGTTTGACCGTTAGCGACAAATGTTACGGTGTATTCTTCTGCATCCAAACTTATATCCAGCAACTCTTTTGCCGGGCTATTTTTACTCTTTTGTACTTTTTGCAGAATATCTTCCTTTCCTTTGCTTTCATTAGCTTTCTCTATGGGATATACTATGAATACAGATTCATTAGGGGCCAATGTAAGGGTAACTTCCGTCCGATTACCTTTTATCTGATAAACAGGGTGGATATTCATTTCACCCGTTACCGGATTCCAACATTCCGGTTTTCTGTCGATGCGCATGCTTGCAGTAAATGTACGTGTTTCTTCCTGCTGATTGGCAATGAAATAAATGTCGCCGAGTTCACCGCGTCGATGTGTCCATGCAATATCTTTCGGTACAATCATATCACGTTCTAATCCATATGCAGAGAAATCATCCTCCATATAAGGAAGAGAAGGGATCAACACACCTGCCTCTTTAGATTCATTGATCTTTTTCTGTACTTCCGGAGATAATACAGGTTCCGGATTCATTGGGCGGGGAAGAGGTAATACCAAAACTTTATAACTGGCTCCACCGGGCAGCGTCATTCTACCGTTTTCTGCTTTTGCCAAACGGAGTAACGCATCTTTATTAAAGCTATCATAAGCATATCCACAAAGTGGATTTACCCACTTTTCAGGGTCGGCCATATTTGCAGAGTGTGTTACGCCTACCGGGCGCACACGTAAGGGTTGTCCTTCGTTCGCCAAACGAATACGTTCGCTTTCCACCCGTTCGGCACCATAAATTCCCGGAAGAGACGGAACTAAACGTTCCGGCAATACTGAACGTCTTGGAATTTCTTCACCCGTAAAGACAGCTATGTCGATTACTGGATGTCCGTATTGCAATAATGATTGGCAACGGGTTATGTAGTCACAGAATGCTTTTGCTCCCTTGTTCCACCATGTCTGGTCACGTTGGAAGAAAAGGCCGATGCCATCCAGAGTCATACCCGTTTTGCGGTCTAACCAAGGATTATGAACATATACATGGAAGAAAAGGCGGTTGATGCCTAAAGCATAGTTACGGTCCAGTAATGCTTTCAACATTGCTGGATGTTCGTCCCAAGTTCCGCGTACTTCCGTGAAACCTTCCGCCTGAATAATATTCTTGCCATAGATATGCGCTCCGCTAATGGCATCCAGCATATCGTTCGGCTTATCATGAGTAGGACTGTTCAGCCAAAATTCTCCCATAGGAAGGTCTACTTTCTGGTAATGCAGCAAGCCGTCACTGACCATGGTAGGTGCTACACATTCGGCAGAAAACTGGCAATCATATTCTTTGGCGCAATCGGCCAATACCTGATAGAAAACATCCACAACAAGTTCCGCTATCGTTGTGCGGACATCATGTAGAATCTTCTCACTTCGTTCGGCACTTTCCATCGGGATGCCTGCCAGTAGTGGCAAGTAAGGCATTAAATCATATCCACGGCGTTTTTTGAACTCGGCTGCAAAAGTCTCACTCCAGTTCTGGCTCCCGCATTCCCAGCTATCCACATGCATGTATTTTAATACACGGCGTGCAACCTCCGGATTTGTCTTTACGAAAGCTTGTGCAAACCAGTTGTCGAACTGCTTACGGACTGTCACAGGATTAAACTTGTCGCATTCCAGCCCCTTTCCCCCTCCGCCGGTGGCGTTGGTATGTCCGGTGGCGGTATGTCCCATGCGGAGTATTTTCCACTTACCTTTAGGAAGAGTTGCGGTTAATGTTCTTTCTTTAAAATTGCTCTTCGAATTGTTTTTAAATTGGTCCGTCAGATTAAGAATCTGTGAAAGGGTATAGCAGTCCTTCCCTCCTACTTCTTCTTCCTTTGTCGAAGAAGCGACACGCCATACCAGTCCGGCTTTACCTTCCCATTGGTCCAACCGGGCTTCCTGATGAAGGCGCAGTTCCTTGATTTTCAAGTTTGGCTTCCATTTGGCTGCATCCATATCCTCGCTTCCCGGTTCGCTACCTTCAGGTGTCCAGTAAAAGCGGAAATAGCGGGCGGTTGTGGCAGGTATTGTATGGGTGGAATTTTCATCTGTATTCTGCCATCCCTGACGTGCAGGAACGAGTTGCTTCACCAGACGATAGTTCGTTCCATCATCACTTGCCATTACTTTCAGACGGTGTGCCTGATAATTATTACCACTTAGAATAATTTCAATATTGCGGCAAGTAAAAGGCTGTTCGTATTCATATTGAATATAGCAAGGATAAGATGAACGGATTACTCCGGCATCATCCATGTTTACGGTTTTCTTGGCGTCGATATGATCTCCTTTAGCGATATTGGTACAAGTAATTTTAGCCGGCATGACATCTGCCACTTCCTCTTTTACAGGTAGGGCAAATAAAGAGATATCTTCATAAAATCCTTCATAAGCTTCCGGTTGTGGCAAATACAATTCTTTGATTTTGCCACCGTCGACGATTGTATCACTCCAGACTACTTTCTGCATCGATTCTTTCGGAGTCATCCAGGGACCGCCTGCCAATGCAAAACCATCACAAATATGCATCCCCAACTTTAACCCTAAACGATCGGCTTCTTCCATGCTAAAACGCACCATTTCCCACCATTCGGGAGTTAACTGTTGCGCTTTACCTTTGTATTGCGGTCCTTCTTTGACGCCTTTGATTGGCATCAGATAAGTTCCTCCCAATCCGGCGTGCTTCATTGCTTCCAGATCAGCAGTAATACCTTCTTTGGATACAGCACCAAACATCCAGTACCAAAAAGTCCAAGGCTTTGCTTCATCCGATGGATTCTGAAATAGTTCACGAAGTGAATGTGTTTGCAAAGCATTGGCAGGAGATATAGCAGTACATGCCAATAAAAAGAATGCAAATATTTGTTGTTTCAGTCGGCTTTTCATTCTAATCTATATTTTTACGTATAGATAAGACGAAAAAGGGACTGTTTTGTACTCACTATCCTTGTTCTTTTGTCATCTTCCTAAAATGAGTTGGTCTGTTACTTACTATTCACTGCATCTTCTATCCGAGATACTAATTGTGGATTGCTAGGGCGTGCTGTAGCTCCGAAATCAATAATCTGCCTAACATTTTATACCGAAGATCAAGAGTACATGAAATGCTATGTAAAAGATTTATGGTGGGATTATTGTGAATTACAGATCACTTTGAATGGTGAAAAGATACATGCTAAATTTAAATGTAACAAAAAATAATATGAAAAGAAAAATTTTCCTCCTATTATTACTATTTCTGATATTTAATATTGGTGTTCAAGCGCAAAAAATTTCAGTCAATAGAATAGATAAATTCACTAAAGATAAAGTTGTATATACATCCTATGAGAAAATTTCATCTGAAGCCTTCATAGGAACTCAGACCGGTAAAAATATTTGGATATGTTTTGGTCTTGAAAATGGTTTGAATTTTATTTTATTGAAATGGTTAACAGCAGAATCAAGATATGTAAATAAAGGATCAAAAGTAATCTTTCTCGATGAAGAAGAAAATCCTTATGTATTCAAAGTTTCAGATTACATATCTGGAAATGGTGAGGGGACAGTTGGAGCATTAGGCATGGATTTATGGGGAGTGCGTTTATTATTATTAGGAGATTTATCTGTTTTTAAAGATAATAAAATGACTGCAATTAGAATTGAAACTTCTAAAGGCTATTTTGATTATAAAATCAAAAGCGGAGCATCTAAGAAAGTCATGAAAGCATATAATTTATTCGAAGAAGCAATTAAATGATAATTTATTACTATCTTAGCGACCAATTAAGCGAGGTTGTGTCAAAACGCTGGCACAACCTTTTTT
>NZ_KV804472.1:0-237 GCF_001811315.1 Bacteroides sp. HMSC067B03
TCCCAAAGTTCTTATCATTGATATACGCTTTTGCGACTGTATTTATCTGCGAATCAGTGATAAGTATTTTAGGAATATCTTTCTGATAACCTTGTGGCAATGATTGATAAAGTCTCATTCTACCAAGTAATTGGCAAAATTGATGTTCTGTGAGATATGAGTTACCAAGTGTTTGCATTAAATGCAGATGTTTTGCAGGTTGGTAACTCTGAAACATTTCCAATACTGCCCGATATA
>NZ_KV804473.1:0-252 GCF_001811315.1 Bacteroides sp. HMSC067B03
GTGAACTGACTTTAGCCGTCGTAAGGTTTGAAGGAGCGCAAGATACTTTAGCTCTCACCAAAAGGTAAGCAGTCGGATAACCCTTGCCCATGTTGGGGTTACACGGACACAGCACTGCCGGCGGACTTGGCAGAACCTAAACTATCCGTTTGTCAATTACGTGGAACAGGGCAAGCCTGTATCTCTCTCGTAAGAATGCGAGTAAGCGAACCGCAAGGCAAGCCGAATGGGGTGCAGGTATGAGATAACGGA
>NZ_KV804474.1:0-429 GCF_001811315.1 Bacteroides sp. HMSC067B03
GTCTATACTTCAGTCCTGACCGCCATCGGACAACTGATCGCCGGACAGGCGGCTTTTATCAGCAAAGCATAGAGGAATATTCATCAGCGTTCGGTCTTGTCGAGGGAATAGATGCCATCCTGAAAAAAGTATATGGCTTTGACATCCCGGACAAACTGGACGAAGATGAATGGCTCCGGCTCTATGCCGAATACCGCATGTTGCGGAAAACGGAGTTGGAAGAATTTGAAATAGTAATGCACAATGCATTCGCTAAAGTTGTAAACCGATTATTCTCAAAAGACAATGCAAGTGACTCAATGGATATTGGAACTGGTTGACAGGATCACGTCTCCGCTACACGCAGCAACCGATGCAGCCGAAGAAGCTACACGGGTGATTGATGACACGGAAGAAGTGGTTGAACGTCTTGGGGAGACATCGGGAAAA
>NZ_KV804475.1:0-453 GCF_001811315.1 Bacteroides sp. HMSC067B03
TCGAACGGTGTGGAAGGCGCACCCGCTGCGGAAGCTGCCGTAGCCTATAAAGCCTTCACGCTTGATGGTGACGGTATGGAAGATGATACAGAATGGTTCTTGCCTTCTTCCGGACAGATGATGATCATGTATCGATACCGTGATCAAATCAATGAAATGCTGCGTGCATTTTGGAGCAGTGACAGCATGCTGTTGACGGACAAATACTATTGGACGAGCACGTACTACGATACGACAAATGCATGGACGTGTAATTTGAATACCGGACACATGACCGTACAGAATAAAAATACAAGCCTGTTGCATGTAAGGGCAACGGCAGAAGATTAACCCATTAAAAACAGTGTATTTATGACAGACAAGAATAATGAAAGCGCATTGCTTTTGCGTATGAATAAAGAAGAACAGGTATCTGTTTTGCAGGAGATCGGTTTCACCAGCGTGAACGAAAAT
>NZ_KV804476.1:0-238 GCF_001811315.1 Bacteroides sp. HMSC067B03
GCGGTATCGCTTTGCGTAACACGATAGTCAAATTACAGGCTCCGACTACGGACGCGATCAAACAACTGAAAGCTGCAGGGGTCAATATAAAAACGATGCAAGACCAGTCCCTTTCACTGACCGACCGACTGCGTGCCCTGACTCCGGTCATGCATAACGCCACAATCATGTCCGCGTTGTTCGGAAGTGAAAATCTTGCTTCAACGATGGCTTTGATTGAGGGTGTAGACCAAATTGA
>NZ_KV804477.1:0-2452 GCF_001811315.1 Bacteroides sp. HMSC067B03
ATCTAGCTGAAGCATAAAATTAGAAGTTTAACAATCCCAAAAAACAACGAGTTATGTCACGAGTACACTATTTAGAAGGAGATTATGAACAGTTAGTTATTAATGAAACGATAGACGGTCTTTTTTCCAGTTATCGTATAGACCGCAATTCATTGCCAAAAGGATTTTTCCTTTATGAGATTAGATGGGATGACAGCTTATCTTCATTGGCAGAGATTAGCCCCTCTGTGGTGGTGAATCATGCAGGTTCATTCATTACAAAGTCACCCCTTGAATTTGATGCAAACAATAGCATACGGATAACCTATACCAATTTTATCGAGTTCTGCCAGTTTGGTGAGTGGGCTTATGAGAAACTGGCTGTATTGGATTGTAATTCCGGTAATGTTGCGGTGATAAGCCCAGACAGGAGATTGCAGACCACTGAAGAGATTGAGATTTTTTTGAGTGGGCATTGTGGCTATCATCTGAGTGAGATTAATTGGATGGTGATGAAAGGCGATGTGCTGTTTTTGAACGAGAACGATTTTTAATGAGTATAACCGTAACTGCCTCTTGGAATGGGGCAATTACATAAAATATTATAAGTATGAAGTGGATAGATAAGATGGTAGAACGCATTACCCGAAAAGAAACTGCTTTAAATGACCACTTTTGTGTAAATCGGCATACGGTTGTATGTCAGAGTGGTATGACTGATTATGTTTCTGTAACGATTGATAATACCGATGGTTTTGATTTCGATTTTTGGACAAAACAACTTTGTTTTGAGAAGGACTGTAAATATCGCTCGGAGATAAAAGCGGCTTTTGATAAAATCTATGGCACAAGGAATATAGAATGTTGTGAATAATGAAGTCAGAAAAGTATGATACCAAAGGAGATAATGAAACTTTATGAAAAGCTTGCTTTCAGTCGGGGATATGAAGAAGCCTTTCGGGATTTTTTGGATGTTTGTCTTTACTATTTGTCTGTCGGGATGTTGGCGGAGGATTATCGTAGAGTGGAAAAAAGATATAAGCCATATGAAATGGAACTTTTTGTTCAAATGTTTTATAGGGTGTCTGAATATTCGGAAGGATTTTGCGATGTCTTGGGAGATATGTTCATGGAGTGTGTCAGTCATGGGAATAACGGACAGTTCTTTACCCCGATACACGTTGCTGATTTGATGGCATGTATGGGGGGAAATAGGCTGAAACCTAAACAGTCGGTCTGTGATTCGTGCTGTGGTTCCGGCAGGATGCTACTTTCCGCTGTAAAAAAATGTGCGGAAGAGAATGATGGAGGAAGGCTTTTTTGTTATGGCTCGGATATAGATTTGATTTGTGTAAAGATGACCGTTGTCAATCTGATGATGAATAGCGTACCCGGTGAAGTCGCATGGATGAATACATTGACAATGCAGCATTGGAGAAGTTATCATATAGATTTACAGCTGATAGCCGGAGTATGGTTGCCTATTTTAAAGATAACGGAAGCAGGTGACACTTCTTTTATTAGGAAACTTGAAAATGCAATGGAGGATAATTCTGAATTGAAGAGGTCGATTCAGAGCAACGCAAGGGCTACGCAGCTGACTTTTGATTTTTGACAAGATAAATATGTAAAAAGGATTTTGGTATGAAAGCAATAAGAACAAAAGAGGTGAATGAGAACGTCAAAGCGGCGAACAGTTGTTTGCGTAAAGCGAAATGGCAGGCTAAGGAATTGGCTGTTTTTACAGGTGAAGTAGTGCGTCTGATGGATAAGGAAGGGCATTCTCTACAAGGGTTCTTTAATCGGGTGGAGTTTGTTCTGGTGGACGGCACTATTAAATTCCGTGTAGTTATAAATCCTATTCTTGAATGTGAGAACTGTATAATGGCTTCTTGCCATGAAGACTATCTTTATGAGGTGGTCTCGGTGGAAAAGTTTACCTATAAAAATTATAGGTATCATTTGTAATGATATTGTATTTTAATGATTATAAACTGATTTATATTATAACAATGATGGGCAAAATTAATAATATTCCCGTTTTGAATGAAGATGTTATTCGTTTGGTTGTACTCAATGAGGAAATTATTGGGTATATCTATCCACGAAGGACTTCTTATGTGGTGGCATTGGAGATAAAGCCGGGACGTACTACCTCTTTGGCTACATCTGTCAATAAACAATGCATGGTTTTGTTGAGTGATAAGGTTCGTTTGGCCACGGAACAGGATTTCGATGATTTTCATATATGCTTTGATGGTTTCAGAAATAACACTATGTATTGTTATAATCAGGGAACGGAACCTATATACCTTCAATGAAGCACATTCTCCCTTCTTTTGGATTAGGGAAGGGAGGGTATTTTGCTGTCCGCTACTTTTTGGCAAGCACCCCAAAAAAGTAGCAAAAAACGCTTGGAGTTACTGGTAATCCCATTAATTTGCGTTCACGCAGTATTCTTTCCCACCCTCCC
>NZ_KV804478.1:0-4557 GCF_001811315.1 Bacteroides sp. HMSC067B03
TATAATCATTTCTATATTCTTCTAACGCTGAATCGACAATGCACGCAATATTAAGTTTAATGGCTGTAATCATAAGAAACACTAATCGGTCCCAAAAGACGTTTCCCATCAGCAACCCCATCCCGCACTATTGTATCTATCCAAAGAGGTTCAAAGTTCACTCTCTCAGACAGAGAAGGGTTATAAGAAATATCAAGATATTGTAGATTCTTATGGTTAAAATTGGCATACGTTAAATCATTATATGACAATATAATCCGAAATAAAGGCTCGCATATATTTATTCTATTTACTGCATTATAGGATATATCCAGTTCTTTTAAACTAGGTATTGTATTTTTTCTTATTCGTACAATTCCACGATATAGATTATGAGAAAGATTAAGCCTCTCCACCCCTTTAGGCAGGAAAAACGGATTAATTGTTTCTAATAAGTTATAAGACAAGTCAAGCGATTTAATGGTGAAAGCAGACAAATCCGGAAAATTCACAATGCTATCATTTGACAAGTCATAATAATCCATAACAGAATCATAAGGTAACAAAAAAAGGGTTTCCAATTTTGTGAGCTCATTTCTAGGAGGTTGATCAGTTACTTCTTTTTTGCTCATCATTCCGCAGGATAATAATAAGAATGAGACTAACAATATATAAATTATATTTTTCATACTATTCAACATTTAAAATCACCTAATTTTCTTCTAAAACCAAGCCTAATAATTATGCAAGACCACTTATTCAATAACAATATCAGTCAGTGGTCCTAATAGACGTTTCCCATCAGCAACTCCATCTCGTACTAATGTATCTATCCAAAGAGGCTCAAAGCTTACCCTTTCTGAAATATCAGAATTATAAGAGATATCAAGATATTGTATATTCTTATGATTCAGATCAATAACATTTAGATCATTATATGATACATTTATACGGTATAAAGGAGGAGCTATATCTATTCTATTTAATGCATTATGAGATATATCCAATTCTTTTAAATAGGGGATCGTATTTTTCCTTATGAGTATGAAACCACAGTATAGATTATGAGAAAGATTTAATTTTTCCAACCCTTTAGGTAAAAAAAGTGGATTAATTGTATCTAACAGATTATGAGACAAGTCAAGCGATTTAATAGTAAAAGCAGACAAATTCGGAAAATTCTCAATATTGTCATTTGACAGATCATAATAGACCATAACTGAATCATAAGGCAGCCAAAAAAGCTTTTCCAATTTAGTAAGTTCTTTCGTCAAAGGTTGTTTACCAGATTCATTCCTAATCCCCATTCTACAAGATAACAAAAAGGGAGAAAATAATAATATACAAATTAAATATTTCATAGCATCTGTTATTTAAGATCATTAAAATGATACCCAGCATTCTTACTAATTGGTCCTATCAACGGTTTCCCTCCTGCAACTCCTTCACTTATAACTGTATCTATAAGTGAAGGTTCAAAACGAACAAGCCTATTTAAATGAATATTATAAGACACGTCAAGATATTGTATATTTTTTTGATTTAAACCAATAAAAACTAAATTATTATGTGATAATATTATCCGATATAATGGTTCGGTTATTCTTATGCTATCCAATGTATTATAAGATAAGTCTACCTCTTTTAAAGAGGGGATAGTGCATCTTCTTATATTTACAAATCCTTTATATTTATTATTTGAAAGATTCAGACGTTCCAATCCTTTAGGTAAAAGACGTGGAATAATTGTATCCAACAAATTGCCAGACAAATTAAGTGACTTAATAGTATAGCTAGATAAATCAGGAAAATCCACAATACTATCATTTGACAAATCATATATATTCATTACCGAATCAAAAGGCAGCAAGTAAAGTTTTTCCAATTTAGTGAATTCTCTTACTGACAGTTGCTGAATTACTTCTTTTTTATTTCTCATCCCACAGGACAATATTAAAAGTGAGACTAGTAATAGATAAATTATCTTTTTCATCATTAAAACATTCAGAGATTGATTTTTAATAAATAATTAGCTTAATTATAATATGTAACTTTTAGAAGGATATTTTTTTCTTCCCGAAATCAAGTTCCCGACTTTTATCCAAACACTTTTTAAATCGATTTATAAAGTCAAAATGCTCAGTAACTATATCCAAAGAAGCTTTCTTCAAAGGTTTAGTTTCCCTTATAAACAACGCACCATCCATTCTACAAGAAGGGTTCATCAGACTACTAAACTCCTTTGCAGCTATTCCTATATTTCGATACCACATTAGACAAGAGGGTAAGAACACTTTAGGTACATAAAAAAAATCCATCGAAACTTGACTTAACCAATATTCAAATGTATCCTTTGAATTTTCTTTTAAATAAGAGATATTCCATTTATTTCCTTTGCCCTCATTTAGAGTTTCACCACCTCCCACAAATATACCAACAACAAAAAAGTCATCGCCATAAACCCGTTTAGCGAAAGAACCAAATGGAGGATCAGAAACCATTCTTGTTTCCAATGCAGAATAATTAGCATGTCCAAAATGGCTATATACAGCAGTTTTCATGGCTTTATTTTTAGAAAACAAACCAAACAAAAAATCCAAATTCTCAAACATCACTTTATCACGTAGCGAAAAGCTTAAAACAGGCTGCTTTCTTGCTTGAATAATCGTCTGCAAACAATGTTCTAGAATCTTTGATTCATATAAGCCAATCTCATCCTTAAAATAATTATGAGATTGAAGAAAAGATATTTTTTTTTGATTTGAATCTTTTTCTTGTAATAATAACATTCGACAAAATTCAGCAATATAAGGATTGGAAGCAGTATGATTTACTGCTACTAGATATTCAAACAAGTCTAACTCAGTAAACCGATATTCATATTCATAATCTATTCCTAAAAGCCAAACTTTATTTTTCATTTTCGCATTATACTCTTTCAACCAAACAAAGAAATCAACCCATTCTTCAGAATATAATGACTGATCAAAATAAGGTCTGATACTATCGATATAAAAAGCACTATCTCCCTGTACGAAACGATTCACATAAAGCATTTTTTCCAAAGGCAGTTCCATTAATATTAGCCTACGGTCATCATATTCTATCCCATGTTTAAGTAGTTGAACCACTTCTTCATTGATTGTGGCACTTCCATGTACCGATTCTCCAAAAGCAACTATTTTCTTATTTTTAAAAGCATAATCAAAATCCGAATTCAACAAAGAATCACTATGGACCACATTTTTTTGAGAGAGCACTATGTCAGGAGAAGATAAAATAGGACAGTCTGCTATATTTTTATCGCCCACCTTCATATTTATTCTATCCAGCCATAAATTCTGCTGACTCTCTATTTTATCTTCCTTTGATTCCAAAAATCTTAATGTATCTTTTCCTGCAAATACAATGTTCAGTTCCATCATAGCAACATCTACCAAAGAAACATTTTTCTGATAAGTATGCCAATCATTATATCCATTAACAGACAAAGTGTCCGAATAGAGAACTTTTTCATTCTCGCTAATGCCAGACATCACTAAATTAGCACTCTTCAAATTTTGACTCTTACAAGTTAAAGAAACAGTCATACTATCGCTATCTACATCAGGAAGAATGAAAATATTATATAGCATTCCACGTAAAATTGGATAAAATCCTGCAATATTATATTGTTTGATTTGCAGCGGATACTTTTCTTTATATAAAGACGAACTATCTACTTGGATACGAGCATCAAAACGTTTCAGAGCTACTGACCAACCACTTTTTTCTGAAAAGTTCATCATATCCAAAAGTTTTTTTCTTGAAGTCTGAGAGTGTATATATGTACATGTACATAACACTATCACAAAACAAACAATATTCTTCATATGTAAACAATATTAATACTACTTTTTTTCTAATATCAATTTATTCTCACTACTTTTAAATATGATTGTAAGAACTCAACTTATTAATACAATATCTCGCCATAAACAGAAAAGCAATAAACAACGACATATAGGTTACGAACTGATAATCTCTAATCCTAATAGTAGATATTTCCCAAAACATCCATGTCCTTATAAAGGATGAGCTGACCTGTATTGGCATCATATACACTAAATCGAATTTTGCTATCAACACCATTTAGAATTGGCTTACTCCCTACAAATAAATTAGAAGAAGCGTCATATCCTTTTATTAATAAATCAGCTTGCATATCATTATGTACTTGGTTTATCTGCTTTTCAAGATAATCTGTATAATCCTTAACTACAGGAAGTCCCTTATGAATCTTTGTCAGTACCATTGCAACAACCTTATCTACAAATATATTCCACAAATCATTTGAAGAACTTCGTAAGTATTCAGGAAATGTACAATACTCTCCGACTCCTGAAAACGCATTAACATCATTACCTATATATCCCCAACCTTCTACATATCCACCATTCCATGTTCCATTAGCAACCATAGTATCATATTCTTCCTGCGTATAATAATGAACATTAGAATTAGGGGTTCCGTTACCACCCTCTCCATAATAGCCATAGTATCCGTAATAACCATAATAGCCATAGCCTGGATTCCCAT
>NZ_KV804479.1:0-83286 GCF_001811315.1 Bacteroides sp. HMSC067B03
AAATGAAAATCCCTCAGGTTTTTACATTGATCCAATAACATTGGTTGTGTCCCTATTTTCAAGTATAAATCTTAAATAATACAAAAGCACCTAATTTTACACTCTTGGGTGTAAAATTGGGTGCTTGTTTTACAATCTGCTGATTTTCAGCGTTTATTGCGGAGAGACAGGGATTCGAACCCCGGGTACCTCGCAGTACAACGGTTTTCAAGACCGCCGCAATCGACCACTCTGCCACCTCTCCAAAACTCCTTTATCAGAAGTGCTTTCCGTTGAAAACGGTGCAAAGGTACGAATCATTTTTAAATCTGCAAACAATCTGACATTTTTTTCGCGAAATAATCGTATTTTTGCAGCATATAATAAGTATAAAGATATGATATATCCTCAAAATTTTGAGCAAAAGATAGGATTCGACCAAATAAGACAGTTACTGAAAGATAAGTGTCTCAGCACTTTAGGCGAAGAGCGGGTTTCAGACATGAGCTTTTCCGAACAATACGAAGAAGTGGAAGAGAGATTGAATCAGGTAACCGAGTTTGTGCGTATCATTCAGGAAGAAGACGGGTTTCCGGATCAGTTTTTCTTCGATGTCCGTCCGTCATTGAAACGAGTGCGGATAGAAGGTATGTATTTGGACGAACAAGAACTATTTGACCTACGCCGTTCATTAGAAACCATTCGTGATATTGTACGCTTCCTTCACCGGAATGAAGAAGAGGAAGAAAACAATGTCCCCTATCCCAGCCTGAAACGACTGGCGGGAGACATTGCCGTATTCCCCCAATTGATCGGTAAGATAGACAGTATTCTCAATAAATACGGAAAAATTAAAGATAATGCTTCCAGCGAGTTGGCACGTATCCGTCGGGAGCTGTCCAGTACAATGGGAAGTATCTCACGTTCACTAAACAGTATCCTGCGCAATGCACAATCTGAAGGCTATGTAGACAAAGACGTAGCTCCGACTATGCGTGACGGACGTCTGGTAATTCCTGTCGCTCCGGGACTTAAACGAAAAATAAAAGGAATCGTACACGATGAATCGGCAAGTGGGAAGACCGTATTCATCGAACCGGCAGAGGTCGTAGAGGCCAACAACCGTATTCGCGAACTCGAAGGTGACGAACGTCGGGAAATCATTCGTATCCTTACAGAGTTTTCCAATATCCTGCGCCCATCTATTCCGGATATCCTCCAGTCGTATGAGTTTCTGGCAGAGATCGACTTTATCCGCGCAAAAAGCTATTTTGCCATACAGACCAACAGCCTGAAACCGGCAGTAGAAAAAGAACAACTATTGGATTGGACAATGGCCGTACATCCATTGCTGCAACTCTCATTAGCCAAACATGGAAAGAAGGTAGTCCCCTTGGATATAGAACTTAACCAGAAGCAACGCATCCTTATTATTTCCGGTCCGAATGCCGGAGGTAAATCAGTCTGCCTGAAAACTGTCGGATTGCTACAATATATGCTGCAATGCGGTATGCTGATACCTTTGCACGAACGTAGCCATGCCGGTATGTTCAGCAGCATCTTTATCGACATCGGTGACGAGCAGTCCATTGAAGACGACCTGAGTACTTATTCTTCCCATCTGACCAACATGAAAATCATGATGAAGAACTGCAACGAACGCAGCCTCATCCTGATTGACGAGTTCGGAGGAGGTACAGAACCGCAAATTGGAGGTGCTATCGCTGAAGCCGTATTGAAACGCTTCAATCAGAAAGGAACGTTCGGAGTGATAACGACTCACTATCAAAATCTGAAACATTTCGCAGAAGATCATGAAGGAGTGGTCAACGGCGCTATGCTTTACGACCGTCATTTGATGCAGGCACTTTTCCAACTACAGATCGGAAATCCGGGCAGTTCATTTGCCGTAGAGATTGCCCGAAAAATAGGATTGCCGGAAGATGTTATCGCAGATGCTTCGGATATTGTAGGAAGCGAGTACATCAATGCCGACAAATACCTTCAGGATATTGTACGTGACAAACGCTACTGGGAAGGAAAACGACAAACCATCCGCCAGAGGGAAAAACACATGGAAGATACCATTGCACGTTACCAGGCAGAAATGGATGAACTACAGAAGTCACGGAAAGAGATTATCAAGCAGGCAAAAGAAGAAGCAGAACGAATGTTACAGGAATCGAATGCCCGTATTGAAAATACAATTCGTACCATTAAAGAAGCTCAGGCAGAAAAAGAAAAGACCCGTCAGGTACGTCAGGAACTAAACGATTTCCGCACTTCACTGGAAACGATGACTTCCAAAGAACAGGAAGAGAAGATTGCCCGCAAAATGGAGAAGCTGAAAGAGAAACAAGAGCGGAAGAAGAACAGGAAAAACGAACCGAAAGCTACTGCATCACAGACACCCGCCGTTCCTAAAGTCATGCCTCTCACTGTCGGTGAGAATGTAAAAATCAAGGGACAGACAAGTGTCGGACAAATAATGGAAATCAGTGGTAAAAATGCAACCGTTGCTTTCGGAAGCATTAAAACCACAGTGAAACTGGAACGTCTGGAACGAAGTAATGCTGCCCCGAAAACGGAAAGTATTGCCAAAAGCACGTTTGTCAGCAGCCAGACACACGACCAGATGTACGAAAAGAAACTCAACTTTAAACAAGACATCGATGTGCGGGGAATGCGTGGTGACGAAGCGCTTCAAACCATCACTTATTTCGTAGACGATGCTATCCTGGTCGGCATGGACCGTGTACGCATCCTTCACGGAACAGGAACCGGAATACTCCGTACACTCATCCGCCAATACCTGTCCACCGTACCAGGTGTCAGGCACTATGCAGATGAACATGTCCAGTTCGGAGGTGCCGGAATTACGGTAGTCGATTTTGACTAATCTGTAAACAAAACGATCGAAGAACTTGTTCTCTTTTAGAAAACCACTACCTTTGTTACAGTGGTTTTCTAAAACGAGAATAAAGCATGAAAAATAATCTGTTAAGCGAAAAGCTTATTTATACCGGGGACAGTCTGACCCCTACCCACCTACATCTCTGTACATACAATGCAACCGAGATACAGGAAAACTCCGGTGTCAGTTTTCAAAGCGTCAAAGAAACGCTGGATAACGAACGAATCAACTGGTTGCAGGTACATGGACTGAAAGACACGGAAACCATCCGCGAAATTTGCAGCCATTTTGAGATAGACTTCCTCGTTTTACAAGATATATTAAATGCCGACCATCCCACCAAAATAGAAGAACATGACAAATATATTGTCCTGATCCTGAAAATATTCCATCCCAATGAGCATAAAGAGGATGATGACCTCGACGGATTGCTCCAACAGCAAGTCTGTATCATCCTGGGAAACAATTACGTACTCACTTTTCTCGAAAAGGAAACCGATTTCTTTGATGAAATCAACTCCGCCCTGAGAAATGATGTGCTGAAAATCCGTAGCCGCCAGACGGATTATCTGCTCAGTGTACTGCTGAACAGTATAATGGCAAACTACATCTCAACCATATCTTCCATCGATGACGCACTCGAAGACCTGGAAGAAGAACTACTTATGATCACAAACGAAAACGACATAGGCATCCAGATTCAGGGCTTGCGCCGCCAATATATGCTGATGAAAAAAGCCATTCTTCCGCTTAAAGAACAATATGTAAAATTGCTGCGGGCAGAAAATCTCCTTATACATAAAGTGAACCGTGCATTCTACAATGACGTAAACGACCATTTACAGTTTGTATTACAAACGATCGAGATCTGCCGGGAAACATTATCTTCATTAGTCGATCTGTATATCTCAAACAATGACTTACGAATGAACGATATCATGAAACGGCTAACCATTGTATCCACCATTTTTATCCCGCTTACGTTTCTGGTCGGTGTATGGGGAATGAACTACAAATGGATGCCTGAACTGGACTGGCGATACGGATATTTATTTGCCTGGATTATCATGGCGATTATCGGTATTATTGTATATTTGTACTTCAGAAAAAAGAAATGGTATTAATTAAAGCACACCCAACCATGAAATCTATTAAAGAGTTATACAGAATTGGCACAGGTCCTTCCAGCAGTCATACAATGGGGCCCCGTAAAGCAGCGGAAATGTTTGTTGAACGTCATCCGGATGCCGCTTCTTTCAAAGTAACCCTCTACGGAAGTTTGGCAGCCACAGGCAAAGGACACATGACGGATGTGGCCATCATAGATACCTTACAACCTGCCGCTCCGGTAGAAATTGTATGGCAACCCAAAGTTTTCCTTCCTTTCCATCCGAACGGAATGACATTTGCCGCTTTAGATGCAAACAACAAGATATTGGAAAACTGGACAGTTTACAGTATCGGCGGCGGAGCTTTGGCAGAGAACAATGACAACCCGACCATAGAAAGCCCGGAAGTATATGGCATGAACAATATGACCGAAATTCTGCAATGGTGTGAACGTACCGGAAAAAGCTATTGGGAATATGTCAAGGAATGCGAGAATGAAGATATATGGGACTATCTGGCGGAGGTATGGGATACGATGAAAGATGCCATCCACCGCGGACTGGAAGCGGAAGGTGTATTACCCGGACCGCTGAACTTGCGCAGAAAAGCTTCTACCTATTATATACGTGCTACCGGATACAAACAATCCTTACAATCCAGGGGACTCGTCTTCTCGTACGCATTGGCAGTCAGTGAGGAAAATGCTTCCGGTGGCAAGATAGTAACCGCTCCTACCTGCGGCTCCTGCGGTGTAATGCCGGCAGTGCTTTATCATCTGCAAAAAAGCCGTGACTTCAGTGATATGCGCATTCTGCGTGCCTTGGCTACAGCGGGGTTAATTGGGAACATTGTCAAATTCAATGCATCCATCTCCGGTGCGGAAGTAGGTTGCCAGGGAGAAGTAGGCGTAGCCTGCGCAATGGCATCGGCAGCAGCCAATCAATTATTCGGAGGGAGTCCGGCACAAATTGAATATGCCGCGGAAATGGGACTGGAACATCATTTGGGAATGACTTGTGACCCTGTATGCGGTCTCGTTCAAATCCCTTGTATCGAACGGAATGCTTATGCAGCCGCCCGTGCACTGGATGCCAATCTTTATTCAGCTTTTACAGACGGCATGCACCGTGTTTCCTTTGACAAAGTGGTACAGGTAATGAAACAAACCGGACACGATCTGCCATCACTTTATAAAGAAACGAGCGAAGGAGGACTGGCCAAAGATTATCAGCAAATGTAAACGTATTATAGTGACGCTATCCTCATGGGATGGCGTCACTATAATTTCATACTGATAATCAATACGATACAGATTCATTTCATCCCATAGGCGGCCAATTCGTATCATCGCCGTCAGTGATATCCCTTTCATGCAACAATCCACCTTCCTGTGAGAAGTACAATGCAAATTTCAAATTTCCCTGTTTCACCTGAATCACAGACTCAGTCGAATGCTGCGGATACGTCAGTACAAACACATCTGTCACTACCCACGAACTGTAATTGGAATTACGAAAGCCAGTATATACAGCAGGTACTAACTGATCGATACTATCCAGTTCGTTTTCCGTCATTACCCAGTTGGCATTCGCATCGAACCAAACATCCAGCTCGTCACCAGTCACCCAGCAGTCAGCTACGTAATAATTCCCTTTCATCTCCCACTCCACATTCTGGGCATTCGGATATAGTTGCTTCAATGCCTCAATAATGTTGGCAGGCGGATTGTACGTTTCATCATCATTGTCATCGCATGCGCTGAAAGAAAGGACAGCCAACATAAAAACGACTGCCCATGCGCCAAACTTAAACTTTAACATAATTAATTCTTAGGATTTAGGTTATATCATACATTCACTTAATCATCCGCTTTCAGGAATTTTCCTTTCTTATCAAATTTGAAAGAAACACCGGTACTTAGTTCCACCTCATACCCTTTCCGGTCGCGCTCCACTTTCGTCACAGGTTCTGTGAAGTTATGCTCCTTCAGATAGCTGGCAGCGAATGAAGGAACGACGCTTGCCGGAACAGCCTGTCCTTTCTTTGCGCTTACTTCCTCCCAGTTACCTTTACTATCAAAATCTATTTCCGTACCGTCCATCAATAACACTTCATATTTTGTAGACTCCATCATATCTTTATCAATCTTGATATGAGCCACCTGAGGTTTGGTAAAATGACGGTTGATAAAGTTGCGTGCCGGAAGCGGCAGTTGATTCATGTCTTTTGTAATCACATCGCCGGCAAATGAGAACTGTATAGCTACAATAGCCATCACAAGCAAAGATAAAATTTTCTTCATAATCGTTATTCTTTATCGTTAATACTATATCTAATAAGTTTTATACTGCAAATAACGATACAGATTTAGGAAAGATTTGGGAATAATCAAAGATCACATTCTTTTTTGTGTTCTTTAACTTTCAGCCCGGAATCTGCTCCACAAAAAAATCCGGATGCCCACATGGAAACATCCGGATTGCTCTCTTCACCTTAACTTATAACCTTAACTATTTACCTATTTATCTTTCTGAATATCCTGCCAGATTATAACATACGGGAACGGTACTATCACCTACACGGTAAATTCCGAACTTAAAGTAATAGCCATCTTCGTCGTTACGTCCAATCAAAATCTTCTCATTATCCACAATGTGTTTGCTCACTTTCATCCCCTTCTCCTGATAATCCATCTGTACATCCAGCATGCCCGGCTTCACAATCGTTTCAGCTTCTTTACCATATACCGTCCAGTCGATATGAACACGGAAAGTAATCCAGCAATCTTTCGGAAAATCGGCAAAAGGCAATTTATAGGCAATGGTTGATGCCTTATACTCAGAAGTTACAGGTTTCATAACGGGGGTCTTCCCCGGGTTTGCATTGCAACGGTCATCTTTGTCTGTCAGCCATTTACGGTCGGAGTTCGCCTTGATATAAAACATACCTCCTGAAAATCCGAATGCCAATGGCGGATATCCTCCTTGTTCTACCAACCATCCGTTGGGCTTTCCTGCTTTATATACAGGATTTCCATTTTTATCTTTCACCGGATTACCCTGTTTATCCAGTTTGGCTACTTTTTCGTGTCCTGCATTCTTCTTGAAGAAAGTCGTTTTTTCCAATTCTACAAATTCGTCAATAGTCAGCTTCTTCACTTCCCCCTGGGGAGTTTGAACCAAAGTCCGGTCAGGCATTCCATGCCATTGGGCAAAGATGGTAGATACATTACTGTCCAGAGAAGAAGGAATATAAACCGAAAACTCATAGTCACGGGAACTTCCTTGCGGACAAGCCCCCTTTCCGTGGTGATAAACAGTTTTTGTAATCTGCGCTTTCTGATAAACATCAGCCGGCAATCCCTTGAAATCGTCAGAAGTTACATAGCAGTATGAAAATTCGGCACGTCCCTTCGTTTCGCCTTTCGCATACCCTTCCAGTGTGTTGTCTTCGGTCTTCAACTCAAAACGGTAGGAAGGTTTTCCATCAAACAAGTGAGTATAATCACGTTGAATGGCATGAGGTTTATTCGTTCCGACAGCTACCCAACAACCATCAATAATCTGATTGGCACGTGCAGAATCAGCCTGTACGTTGACCCGTTCGGTGAGTGGCACCAGTGTTTGCGTATTTTTAGTTTGAGCAGTCAACATTACGCAGCCTGCCGCCATCATATAAATAACCAAAATGTTTTTCTTCATTCTATCCGGTATTAAGTTTATCGACGGTGCAAAAATACAAAAGGCAACCCTTACGGCTGCCTTTCGTTTGTCTCAAATGCTTTCACATTTGTGCAATTCTTCTGTCAGAAATGTCTTATACTCCTATCTACAGGCTTAATCAGCCGTTTCTTCCGGATAATCCTCTTCAAGCATATCCACTTTCTTGATGCTCATTTTTCCATCGGCTGAAACTGTAATGGAGAGCGGGACATACAAGTCTGTCTGCGGATAGCAGACACTGGCCGCGTAAACGATTCCTTCCGGCGTGGTCTTATCATATACAATTCCTTCGAGTACGGACTTTGAAAGGAAGTTCGCATCGACTACGGATGAAAAATCATTCTTAGTAAATGTTTTATTAAGTACGTTCTCGCCTCCACGGGTGATACGCAACACTATCTTATTGTCTACATAGGTATCCCCCATTTCATTGGAGACGTGAGGCAGACTCTCGTCGGGAGTACGCGAAACCAGCGAGTGATAATCTTTCCCCTTAAATTTAATATCAGTTTCAGCTTTCGAACTTTGCATACGCTGCAATCCATGAGCGTCTACACTGTCTTGCGTTGCCAACACTGATTCTTTATTTGAACTTCCGTTCTTACCGCCACAGGCAACTACTGTCAGAGCCAATGGTAACAAAAGCAGATAAATTAGCTTTTTCATTCCGAACTATTCTGTTTAATAAATATAGAGCAAAGGAACAAAAAGACGGGGAGATTTACAAGTGTAACCGACATTTTTCCTACATTTGCAATCAAGAGTGCTAATATTAACACAACAATTAGAGATTTAATGCCTTGCAAACCTGACATCATGTATCAACGAATCATAGTCATTCTTTTTCTCCTTTGTGCATGTTGCATTCAAAGCAGCACCGCCTATGGACAAAAAGTAAATTACCAGCAATTCGACAATATTTATCTCGGTGCTGAAGCATCGGTGGTCAGTTGTTTCCTTCAAGACAGCGAAGGACTGATATGGATAGGTTCCAACAAGGGATTATTCAGTTATGACGGTTATTCCACACAGCAGCATTTCACTTACGGAGAAATCAATAACACCCGTATCTATTGCGGTGTCATTATAGATAACACCTATTTATATATGGGTACGGACAACGGAATCCTAATCTACAATTACCGGACTGACCGCTACGAACAACCGGCAACAGACTTTCCGACAGATGTACGCACAATGGCACTTCAAGGAGACACCCTGTGGATAGGCGCATTAAATGGCTTATACACCTATCAGCTGCAAAACCGGAAGCTAAGTCCTCTCGACACAAAGCGCAACGGACTACCCCATAATACCATCTACTCCATTATCCGCACCGGAGACAATCAGATTTATGTGGGAACCTACAACGGGCTGTGCCGCTATATTGCCTCAAACGGGAAATTCGAAAAGATTCCCCTTCCCGTCAATAGCAGCCAAAGCAACCTGTTCGTCAATTCCTTACTGGAAGATACGGGTCGCCAATGTATCTGGATCGGTACGGAAGGTTACCTTTTCCAGTATTTTCCATCAACCGGACAGATGAAGCAGACAGAAGCCTTCCATAACAACTCGATCAAATCACTGGCTCTGGATGGAAATGGAGATCTGCTGGCAGGTACGGACAACGGCCTGTACGTCTATCACAATGATGTCACTCCTCTACAGCACATCATTCACGATTCCCGCAATATCCAGTCGTTGACGAATAACATCATCTGGAATATCTTTGCCGATCAGGAACATAACATCTGGCTGGGTACCGACTACGGCATTTCCCTTTCACGCTACAACAGCGCCCTGCAATTTATTCCGATCTCACAGATTACAGGTACGGGAGACGGAAATCAGTTCTACTCCCTGTTCCGCGACTCAAAAGGTTTCTACTGGTTTGGAGGTACCAACGGATTAATCCGCTTCACCGATCCTGCCGGAGACAAGCATAACGCTATCTGGTACAGAATGGGTGACAAGACTTATCCGTTATCACACAACCGTATCCGGCATATTTATGAAGATAAGGAACAGCAGCTATGGATAGCTACCGACGGAAGCATCAACCGTTACGATTATGCAACCCGCCAATTCGTGCACTATAACATTGTAGACAGTACAGGAACATATAACACCAACTGGACTTATTATATGTTCGAAGACAATGCCGGACATCTGTGGATTTCAACCTGTCTGGGAGGAATCTTTGTAGTAGACAAGCACAGGCTGATGCAGTCTGCCTCCGGACAATATGTAGCCGAACAGAATTACTCCGTCCACAACGGACTGTCCGGCATGTTTATCAACCAGATTATTCCCGATAATGAAGGCAATGTATGGGTGTTGCTCTACAATAATAAAGGGATAGACAAAATTAATCCCCGCACACGGGAAGTGACAAAATTATTTGCTGACGAATTAAACGGAGAGAAAAGCCCCAACTACCTGTTATGTGATGAGGACGGTATGCTCTGGGTAGGGTTTCATGGCGGTGTCATGCGTATCAATCCCAAAGACGAGAGCCAGCAAAGTATCTCTTTCGGAAGTTTCAGCAACAACGAGATTCTGTCCATGACTTCCGTAAAGAATCACATCTGGGTGTCCACTACCAACGGACTTTGGATAATCGACCGGAAAACAATGGATGCCCGGCTGCAGAATATGACAGACAAGCGCTTCACAAGCCTGCTATTCGATCCGAAAGAGAATTGCATTTATCTGGGAGGAGCTGACGGCTTCGGTATCTCACACCCCGATATACAAACCATACACCAACCGGAACGCCCGATCCTGTTGACTGCCTTATACATTAACAATCAACTGGTATCACCACGCACCAGAGATGACGTGCCCAATATCCGATATACCAACTCGATCGAATTAAAATATAATCAGAATAACCTGTCATTCGAATTATCCGATCTTCCTTATTCACTGGATGAGAAAAACAAGTTCGTTTATCGTCTGGAAGGAATGGACAAAGAATGGAACTTCCTGAAATCCAATATCAACCGCATTACATACAGTAATCTGAGCTACGGAAATTATCAGCTTATTATCAGCAAACTGGGAAAAGACGGTCAGCCGTCCGACCAGCCTTATATTCTGAATATCCGGATTCTTCCGCCGTGGTACTATACAATATGGGCAAAAGCCATCTATGTTTTACTGCTGCTTAGCCTGATTGCATGGACAATCAACTTCTTCCGGGTAAAAAACCGCCTGAAAGCAGAACGCAGGGAAAAAGAGAAGATTCTGGAGCAGTCCCGCCAGAAAATGACCTTCTTCACCAACCTGTCCAATGAATTAAAGACGCCTCTCAGCCGGATTATTGCTCCCATCAGCCAATTACTTCCGGCTACAGAAGAAGCACATGAGAAGCAAACACTGGAAGAGGTTCAGCGCAACGCCATGAAAATAAACTCGCTGATTCATCAGGTACTCAACTTCAACCGGATTGAAGACAATAAAGATTCATTGCTTATCCTGTCGCGCATCGAACTGGTATCGTTCAGCCGCAGTCTATTCTCTGTATATGAAGAAGACGAACGGTTCACTTTCCATTTCGAAGCAAACAAAGCAAAGATTTATGCCGATATGGATGCGATCAAACTAGGAGTGATACTGGATAATCTATTGTCGAATGCCGTCAAGTTTACCTCCGAGGGTGGAAATATCCGTTTATCCCTTTTCTATCGGCAAGAAAGCGGTCTGCTGGAAATTTGCGTATCCGACACAGGAGCAGGTATCCCGCAACAGGATATTCCTTATATCTTCCAACGTTTCTTCCAGTCACCTCATAGCGGTAGCAAAGAAGGTACCGGTATCGGGCTTTACCTGGTAAAGACTTACACAGAACTGCATGGTGGCTCTATCAACGGAGTCACTTCCGAAAAAGGAAAGGGAACTTCCATCGGACTGAGTATTCCGGTCGCCGCAGTAGAAGAGGATGAAATACCGGCTGCACAGTCTAAAAAGCAGTTAGAGTCTCTTCCCGTACTTAAACCGATCGAAGCTGAGTCACAGGATGAGAAATTCCTTTCGAACATCATCCGTCTGATCGAAGATCACCTCTCCGATGCAGACCTGAATGTAAATGCACTTTGCGAACTGTCGGGAATCAGCAACAAGCAGATTTACCGGAAGATCAAACAACTGACCGGAATGTCTCCGGTGGAATATATCAAATCTATCCGAATGAAGAAGGCTGCCATGTTACTGCAACAAAAGAAATTCACCGTTGCCGAAGTGATGTATATGGTAGGCTTTTCCAATCACTCTTATTTCTCCAAATGTTTTCAGGCAGAGTTCGGAAAAACGCCGCGCCAATACCTGAATGATGAGTTGTAGGGGCATTTCAGGGCATTTCGTCCTATTTTTATCCTTATATGTCCAATCTGTGCTTTTATTAAAATGACAGATAATCTATCTTTGCCGCTATCAACAAACCAGTAAATTTGATAGCATGAAAAGACAGTTTATTCTTACCTGCATTTGCCTGTTATTCACCTTTGTCGGCACACAAGGGAAAACGACTTCCATACCTACTATATATATAGATGGAAACGGAGTGATGCGTTGGAGCGACACTCATCGGGAAGCTTCCTTCTTCGGTGCAAATTATACTACCCCTTTCGCTCATGCTTACCGTGCTCTCGGATACTTGGGAGTAGACCGTAAGGCAGCTATAGATAAAGATGTGTACCATCTTTCCCGACTGGGATTCAATGCCTATCGTATTCACTTATGGGATGTGGAACTGACAGACGGAGAAGGAAATCTTTCAGAAAACGATCATCTGGACCTGATGGACTACCTGATTGCCAAGCTGAAAGAACGGAATATCCATATCGTGATTACCGCACAAACAAACTTCGGGAACGGATATCCCGAACGGAACGAGCCGACAGGCGGCTTTTCTTATAAGTACGACAAATGCAGCATGCACTCCGAACCGGAAGCTATTGCCGCACAAGAAAGATATCTCTATAGTTTGGTGAGACACACCAATCCCTACACCGGACTGGCTTACAAGGACGACCCGTCTATTGTAGGATTTGAAATAAATAACGAACCCTGCCATTCCGGCACAAAGGAAGAAGTAAAATCCTACATCAACCGAATGCTGAAAGCCATACGCAAAGCCGGCAACCGGAAGCCTGTATTCTACAATGTAAGCCATAACGAATGGACAGTAGAGGCATACTATGACACCGATATCAAAGGAACGACTTACCAATGGTATCCCATCGGTCTAGTATCCGGACAAACACAACAAGGGAACTTCCTTCCCTATGTAGACCGCTACGATATTTCATTTGCCGATAAAGTAAAAGGCTTCGATAAGAAAGCCCGAATGATTTACGAATTTGATCCGGCGGATATCATGTACTCTTATATGTATCCGGCTATGGTCCGCACTTTCCGCACAGCCGGCTTTCAATGGATTACCCAGTTCGCGTATGACCCGATGGACATTGCCTACGCGAATACCGAATATCAGACACATTTTCTGAATCTCGCCTATACCCCGCACAAGGCAATCAGCATGAAAATAGCTTCCGAGGCAGCACAAAGCCTGAAGAGAGGCGCATCTTACGGAAGTTATCCACAAGATACGTTGTTCGGTGAAGGTTTCCGGGTAAGCTATACAGAAGACCTCAGCGAACTGAACAACGGAAACAAATTCTATTACTCCAATACCACCCGTACGCAACCCAAAGATGCCTCACAACTGGTATCCATCGCAGGGTGTGGAAGTTCTCCTGTTGTGCGCTACGAAGGTACAGGCGCTTATTTCATAGACCGTCTGGAAGACGGAGTATGGAGACTGGAAGTGATGCCTGATGCAATCATCGTCAATGATCCGTTCGCCAAACCTTCGCTGGAGAAAGAAGTAGTGACCATCGCTTACGGTGCCTGGGACATGGCCTTGCAACTTCCGAACCTGGGAAATGCATTCACCCTTTCCGCCATTCAATCGCCGGCCAATTCAACACTTGCTTCCTCCGCCTACAGAGAGAACAGCAGAAAAGAGGAAGTGAAAGACGGAGTGATTCACTCCCTCCGTCCGGGCGTTTACCTGCTGCAACGCAAGCATTGTGCGCCGAAGCAAAACTGGACAGCCGATTCGCAATGGAATACGATCAGACTGGGCGAATACGCGGCTCCCGCACCACGGGCAACGAGTTACCGGGTTATGCATACACCTGCCACCACTGTGGAAGCCAACAAACCATTGAAGATCACAGCACAGATAACAGGTCCGGAATTTCCCGACTCCGTCATCATTTACACCGACAAGATCTCTTTCTGGAACGATCACAATCCGTCCGTCAAGATGCAGCGCACAAACGGCTATACATATCAGGCAACGATACCCGCCGAAGAGATAAAAGAAGGTTATTTCAGGTATAACATCATCGTCTGCCGGGGCGACAGTACCCGTACTTATCCTGCAGGGAGTTCCGCTACAGGAAGTTCTTCCGGTACAAACGGAAATCCGCTGGACTGGGACTACACCCTCAGCCAATACTGGACTACCCGTGTAGTCGCCCCAGGTAGTGCGATACAGTTACTGACTGTAACAGATACCCATAGCCGGATAGAAGCCTATACACTCCCCGAATGGAACGAGCTTCACCGGAGTTTAACCGATTCATCTCCGACAGAAAAACCATTGCTCCGGTTCACCTTTACATCAAAAGGAGAGAATCCGCAATACTTCCTTCGCACATTTGTCAAAGATAAGATAGACGGAAGAAAAGGCAAAATAAAAGATTGTACCATCCTCTGTATCCGGGTTAACCGGGCGAAGGCTCTTCCGGAAGGAATCAGTGCCGGTTTCGTTACATCGGACGGATACACGTACAAAAGCCCTTGTCCTTCTCCCTCACCGGAAGGAATCATACGAATCCCTTTGAACCGGTTGCGTCAGACAGACACGGCATTGCTTCCGGTAGCTTATCCCGTCTTCCTGAAACAGTACTTCCAGCCGGAAACGGAAATACCCTTCCAGGCGGAGAAAATAGAAAAGCTGGAAATATCAATGCCGGGCAATGCCAGACCGGTAACAGAGATCGAGCTTGGAGAGATCTGGCTGGAATGATACTATTAACCGATATTTCAATAAAATAAATCTATTATCAATTACACAATAATTATGAACAGTAACATCTTAAATCTACGCCATCTGACTGTACTATTCATCTTATGTACAGCCTTTCTTGGAGGCGCAATTCCTGCCTTTGCCCAACAGGGAGGCAAGAAAATGACCGGACAAGTGATCGATGAGAACAAAGAACCGATGATCGGAGTGAGCATTCTCATTGTAGGAACATCAACGGGTACAGTGACCGACTTTGACGGAAACTACACTCTGAATGTACCGAAAGACAGTAAGGAACTACAATTCTCTTACGTAGGATACGAAACTAAAGTGATAGCTATCCCCGCAAACGGCAACGTACTGAATGTACAAATGAAAAGCGACTCACAAGTACTGAGTGATGTAGTAGTCATCGGATACGGAACGCAACGCAAAAGTGACCTGACCGGTTCGGTGACGAACGTCAGCAGCAAAGACTTCAACATGGGACTGGTAAGTTCTCCCGAACAACTGATTAACGGAAAAATCTCCGGTGTACAAATCATGTCCAACAGTGGTTCGCCTACTTCCGGAAGTACGATCCGTGTACGTGGAGGAGCTTCACTGAATGCAAGTAACGATCCGCTGATCGTATTGGACGGTGTGCCTCTGGAACAAGGAGGTATCAGCGGTAATGACGGCAATTTCCTGAGCCTCATCAACCCGAATGATATTGAAAGCATGACGATTCTGAAAGATGCCTCTTCAACCGCGATCTACGGTTCGCGTGCATCCAACGGTGTCATCCTTATCACTACCAAGAAAGGAAGTTCGGACAAAATGAAAATCACATTCAGCACTACCAACTCTATTCAGACCCGTACAAAGTTAGCGGACATGTTGAGTTACGACCAGTTCGTGAACACCATCCGGACACAAGGAACAGCTGCCCAACAAGCCTTGTTGGGGACAGCCCGCACCGACTGGAACGATGAAATATACCAGAATGCCTTCGGAACGGACAACAACCTGAGCATTACCGGAAAGATTGCTCCGAACTGGCCCATCCGCGTATCGGTAGGTTACTACAACCAAAGCGGTCTGCTCCGTACGGACAATGCCGAACGATACACCGGAAGTGTTACGCTCAACCCTTCTTTCTTTAAAGACCATCTGAAGTTGAATATCAATGCAAAAGGTTCCATCAATAACAACACGTTCGGTAATACGGAAGCCATCTGGGCAGCTTCTACCATCAATCCGACCATTCCGGTTTATTCCGGTCTGGACACTTTCGGAGGATATACAGAGGCGGTAGACAATACCGGTGCACCGGTAAACGGAGCAGTGATGAACCCGGTAGGTCTCATCCAAATGAACGACTCGCATAGTAATGTCAGACGCTTCATCGGAAATATCGATGCGGATTACCGTGTCCACTTCTTCCCCGATCTGAAACTGCATGCTACGATAGGTTATGATTACGCACAAGGTAAAGGGAGTGTATATGTTCCGGCAGAAGCTGCACAAAACTACACCACTTCCGGCCTGGATTACAGCTATGGTCCGCAAAAGAAAGAAAACCGTCTGCTGACTTTATACGCCAACTACAATAAACTGGTGGAACCGATCAAAAGTAGTTTTGATGTGACAGCCGGTTATGACTATCAGTACTGGAAAGCAACCAACCCTCTTTACAGTGAAATGAATACGCTCGGAGAAGTGCTGAAAACTTCGAAAGCAACCGATGAACGCCATGTACTACTCTCCTACTACGGTCGTCTGAACTACTCGTTCGACTCACGCTATATGCTGACTACCACCGTACGCCGGGACGCTACTTCCCGTTTTGCCAAGAATGTGCGCTGGGGTACTTTCCCTTCGGTAGCACTGGGATGGAGAGTGACGGAAGAGTCTTTCCTTAAAAACAACAAAGTACTCAGCAACCTGAAAGTTCGTGCCAGCTACGGTGTGACCGGTCAGCAAGACGGTATCGGCAACTATAACTATCTGCCCATCTATACTATCAGCCAGAATGGTGCCGAATCTATCATGGGTAATGATTACATTTATACTTACCGTCCCAAATCGTATGTTTCCGACTTGAAATGGGAAACGACTACTTCATGGAATGTCGGTTTCGACTTCGGTTTCCTGAAAGACCGTATTACCGGTAGTTTCGACTACTACACCCGCAAAACGGAAGATCTGATTGCAACCGTCCCCGCTGCAGCCGGAACGACTTTCGACCGTAACATCACGACTAACGTAGGAAATGTAGACAGTCAGGGTATTGAGTTCAGCCTGAACGCAACACCGATACAAACCAACGACTGGAACTGGGATCTCAGTTTCAATATGACCTGGCAGAAGATGAAGGTGAAAAACCTGTCGCTGGCTGCCGGAGCTGCTGCTACCAACACTTCCGTAGGTCCGTATATCGACAGCTATCAGGTACAGACATTAAGTGAAGGATATGCTCCTTACATGTTCTACGTTTACCACCAACTGTATGATGAGAAAACCGGTAAACCGGTAGAAGGTGCCTATGTAGACCTGAACGGCGACGGAGAAATCAATACCGAAGACCTGTATCGCTACCACTCTCCTGCTCCTGACTATATTCTTGGCTTCAGCACCTCACTACGCTGGAAGAAATGGACATTGAGCACCAGCCTGCGTGCCAACATCGGCAACTATGTATACAATGCAATGGCGATGAACACCGGAGCCTGGGAAACGGTAAGCTACAACTCTTATCAGTTGAACAACCTGTCGACGAGCTATCTGAAGACCGGTTTCCAGTCCCGCCAATACTTGTCGGACTACTATGTAGAGAATGCTTCGTTCCTGAAAATGGACAACCTCTCACTGAACTATAATTTCGGTGAAATCTGCAAAGGATGCAGCCTGAATGTCAGTGCTATGGTACAAAATGTATTCTGCATCACCAAATACAGCGGTGTAGACCCGGAAGTACCCAACGGCGTAGACAACTCTTTCTACCCGCGTCCACGTACCTTCTCACTCAACGTAGGTTTCAACTTCTAATTACTTAAAAAAGCGCATTATGAAAAAGATATTTTATACAGCCTTCTATTTTTGCAGCGCACTGCTGCTAAGTTCCTGCATAGGCGATTTGGACCAGTATCCGCATGAAGACGAAACAGCCGCCAGCATCTACACCAGCGCCGCAAACTATAAAGCCGTGTTAGGGAAAATCTATA
This sequence comes from Bacteroides sp. HMSC067B03, assembly GCF_001811315.1. Lineage (NCBI taxonomy): Bacteria > Pseudomonadati > Bacteroidota > Bacteroidia > Bacteroidales > Bacteroidaceae > Bacteroides > Bacteroides sp. HMSC067B03. The sequence continues at coordinate 18,034 of NZ_KV804479.1, forward strand.
CGGCAATGGTAACTACCGGACAAGAAAAAAGCGGTGATCCGGATTTGAGCAGCAACAGCGGACAGGACTACATGCGTTGCTTCTTCAACCTGCAGGAATGCGGTACGGACGAAGTAGCCTCTACCTGGTTGTCCGGTGACAACGTGACCGGCCTCACCTACCTCAGCTGGGATGCCAACGACCCGTGGGTATCGGATATGTACTACCGTATTTATTACAACATTGCATTGTGCAATGAGTTTATCCGCAACGCTACCGACGAAAAGCTGGCACAATTTACGGAACAGGAACAAAGTGAAATCCGTCATTACCGTGCCGAAGCCCGGTTTATGCGTGCGCTGTTCTACTATCATGCACTCGACCTGTACCGTAACATTCCGTTTGTGACGGAGAATGACCCGACAAGCGGTTATCTCCCTCCACGCTATACAGCCGCACAGATTTTCAGTTATATCGAAAGCGAACTGAACAGCACCGTGAATGATATGCTCGACAAAGCGAATTGTCCTTACGGCCGTGCTTCACAGGGAGCTGCGTATACCTTACTGGCTAAACTCTATCTGAATGCGGAAGTGTACACCAATACTTCCAAATATACCGAATGTATCAGTGCCTGCCAACAGGCAATCGCTCAGGGATATTCTCTGGAAGACGATTACAGCAGCCTGTTCAATGCGGATAATGACAAGCGCACTGCCAATGAAATAATCTTCACCCTGCCGGTAGATGCTACGCATACCGTATCATGGGGTTCTTCCACCTATATCATTTGCGGTGCGGTAAGTAATACTTCCGACAAGCAAGTACCCGAAGACTATGGAGTGAAAAGCGGCTGGGGTATGTTCCGCGTACGCGGTGAAATACCAGCTCTGTTTACAGGAGAGGCTGACCAACGCTACTTATTCTTTACCGGCGGCCAGACTCAATACCTGGATAAAATAGATGATCAGTCAAACGGCTTTTTTGTAACGAAATGGACCAACCTTACAGATAATGGTCAAACGGCTTCCAATACAGCCGACGGCGGTGTGAACACCGATTATCCCCTGTTCCGTCTGGCAGACGTATATCTGATGATGGCGGAAGCCGTTGTACGTGGCGGCACAGGAAGTGACAGAGGAACGGTATTGGGCTATATCAACGAACTTCAGAGACGGGCATACGGTGACGATGAGCACAAAATAGCAGATTCCGACCTGACTCTTGACTTCTTGTTAAAAGAACGCGCCCGCGAACTTTACTGGGAAGGACACAGACGTACGGACCTGATCCGCTACGGCATGTTCACAACCGACAAATATCTGTGGCAGTGGAAAGGCGGCGAGAAAGGCGGTACAGCCGTAAACAGCAAGTACAATATCTACCCGATACCGAATACGGAGCTTACAGCCAATCCGAACCTGTATAATGAAAATTATTAATTATCCTCTAATACGAACGATATATGAAAACAATAAATAGTCTGATCCTCTCTCTGGCAGCCCTCTTCGTACTGGGTGCCTGCGAAGAAGACGGAGATAAATATTACTTGTCGAGCCTGACAAGCAATGAACTCATTGCTTCGACAGACAACATCGTACTGACCGAAGCGACCGCACAGAAGAATGTGTTATCGCTGGCATGGACAGACCGTACACTGGCTATCAGCAATCCGAACTTTAAACCGACTAATTTGCTGAAAACCGCCATGCAAGTCTCTTTGAGCGAAGACTTCTCGGGTACTATCGTAGAGTCTGCCGAAACCTCCCTTTCGAAGACTTACAACGGTGCCGAACTGAACATTGTCGCTAATAATCTGGGAGTGGAAGCCAATGTGGCCGCAAAATTCTACTTCCGCCTGAAAGGAACGACGGGTAACAACATCGATCCGGCTTATAGCAACGTAGAAGCAGTAACCATCACCCCGTATGAGCTGGATATGCGCTTTGCCAACGTACTCGACCAGAATGCGACTGCCACAGGAATGACCCTGTTCTCCGCCAATACCGACGGTATATACAAGGGCTTCGTCGGTGTAGAGGGCTGGTTCAACTTCCTGGTGCAGGAAGCCGACGGTACCATCTGGAGAAATGACAACGAGACCGGAATGCCGTTCCTGCTCACTACAGCCGGCGACTGGAAGTGCTGGTTCCCCGGAACTGCCGGTTGCTACTATATCACATTTGATACCAACAGCAAGCAATGGAACGGACTGCTGATTCCTTCTTTAAATGTCAGCGGAGACATCAATGCCACCATGACATTCGACCGTACCAGCCGGAAATGGACCGCTACATTCAATGCGAATGCAACCGGAACAATCACCGTCCGGATTGACGGAACCGGTAAACTGTATGACCATACCTGCGCCAACCTCAACGACAATGGCGGTTATGACATCGACGATACAAAAGCCAAGGACACCCCTGTCGCATTCAGTGGCAGCAACGCTGCATTGAGCTTTGGAGAAACTGCCGGAGATATCACTGTCAATGTTCCGCAAACAGGAGAATGTACACTGAGCATCGACCTGAGTAATCCGCAGCAATGGACAGCTACCGTAGAGAAAGGCGGCTCCGTAGAACCGGAACCCGAACCGGAAGAAGGACAATATCTGTATCTGCCGGGAATCGGTCCGGACACTGAATGGGCATACGACCACAAAATAGAAGTCTATTACAAAGAAGAACAGAAGTATGCCGGCATCGTAGACGTTAACTCCAAATATGGAAACTATGCGATGACCTTATTCTCATCGGGCAATGAGTGGGATACCAGCAGAATGTACACCATCGCCAAGGATGATGCTGCCAGCACAGCCGAAAGCGGTACGCTGATTAACGGACAAGGCACTAACATTCCTGCTCCCGATGCCGGACTGTATCTGTTCGATGTATCTCTGAAAGAGCTTACTTATAAGACGTATGCTCTTGGCGACAATATCTATTGTTACTACGGAATAGAGAATGACAACAGCTTCAACCCGATTGCAAGCACCGGAACTGCCGGCGAATACTCCGGTATCATCACACTGGCGACAGATTCCAAATGGGGAGCCAAATTCTATGTAGAAAATGCATGGACTGCTTTCTACGGAGGAAGCGACGGCAAGCTATATTACAATGGCGATGGTATCATGCTGAAGGCTGGTACTTATACAATTACAGTGAACCTGATTGACGGAACTTATTCCGCCGTTCAGCAATAACCTTTAGATAACGAAGAACAATGATGAAACAATTCAAAAACATATTGATGGCTTCCGCACTGTTGTGCGGAGCCTTCTTCACCGCTTGCGACGACAACGATGAAAAGCCGGTATTTCCGGAAAATCAAGAGAATGTGTATGATATGTCCGGCTTCGCCAAAGGAGCGGACGTCAGCTGGCTGACAGAAATGGAGAAATCAGGCTACAAGTTCTATGATGCCGAAGGCAACGACCACGAATGCATGTCCCTGCTCCGCGATCTGGGAATGAACTCGATCCGCCTGCGTGTATGGGTAAACCCCGACCAGGGATGGTCTGAAAACGAAGGCTATTTCAATCCCGAAGGCTGGTGCGACAAAGACGATGTTGTGACCAAAGCATGGCGCGCCCACAATCTGGGTTATCGTATCATGATCGATTTCCACTATAGCGACATCTGGGCCGATCCGGGACGACAGGAAAAACCTGCTGCCTGGGCAGACTTGTCTTTCGAGGAATTGCAGAAAGCTGTAGCCGACCACACGACTGATGTTCTGAGTGCCATCAAAGCAAGAGGCATCGATGTGGAATGGGTACAGGTAGGCAACGAAACACGTTCGGGCATGCTGAAACCCGACGGAGCGGCCAGCAGCGGAAACACTGCCAACTTTGCCAAACTGGTAACTTCCGGTTACGATGCCGTCAAAGCAATCTATCCGCAGGCAAAAGTGATTGTACATATCGACGAAGGCAACAATCCCAACCGCTATATCTGGCTGTTCGACGGACTGAAAGCAGACGGTGGCAAATGGGATGTAATCGGCATGTCACTCTACCCTGATCCAGAGACACAGGACTGGCGCAAGCTGAACAACGACTGCATAAGCAACATAAAAAATCTGATCGAACGCTATAATACTCCGGTCATGATGTGCGAACTCGGCATTAACTGGAATTACGAAGAAGCAGAAGCATTTTTTACCGACTTCGTGACAAAAGCGAAAGAAATAGACCAATGTCTGGGCGTATTCACCTGGGAGCCTCAGTGCTACGGTGGTTGGAAAGGGTATCACAAAGGTTTATTTGACGACAGCGGCAAGCCGACTTCTGCATTTAATGCCTTCAAACGATAAATTTATTGAATCCTTTTCATAACTTTACCCCGAATCCCTAATTTATATACCTGAAAAAGAGAAAATGAACATGAAACACCAAAAACAGTTGCTAACTGTACTTTTGATGAGCGCAGCCAGTATGCTGCAAGCACAGCGCAGCGAAACGCTGCTCGAAAAGAACTGGAAATTCAGTAAAGGAGATTTTCCGGAAGCTGCGCAGACTGACTACAACGATACTAAATGGGAATCGGTCGTTATCCCACATGACTGGGCCATCTTCGGACCTTTCGATGTGAAGAACGACCTGCAAAATGTAGCAGTCACACAGAACTTTGAGAAAAAGGCATCACTGAAAACCGGACGTACCGGAGGTCTTCCATATGTCGGAACCGGATGGTATCGCACCAGTTTCGATGTTCCCGCCGACAAGGAAGTCACTCTCTTGTTCGACGGAGCAATGAGCGAAGCGCGTATATACGTCAACGGACAGGAGGCTTGCTTCTGGCCTTTCGGCTACAATTCTTTTCATTGCAACGTTACCCCTTTCCTGAATAAAGACGGAAAGAACAATACACTGGCGGTACGCCTGGAAAACCGTCCGCAGTCTTCACGCTGGTATCCGGGAGCAGGTTTGTACCGCAATGTACATCTGATTGTGACGGACAAAGTCCACGTCCCCGTATGGGGTACGCAGATCACCACTCCCCATGTCAGTGATGAATTTGCCGCCATACGCCTGCAGACAAAGATAGAGAATGCCGGCGAAAAGACGGAAATCCGTATAGAGACAGAAATCCTGTCACCGGATGGAAAGGTAGTGACACGTAAAGAAAACAAAGGACGCATCAATCACGGGCAGCCGTTTGAACAAAACTTCATCGTCAATGCGCCTCAACTCTGGTCGCCGGAAAGCCCCGCTCTCTACAAAGCCGTATCCAAAGTGTATGCAGACAATCAGCTGGTAGATACCTACTCTACCCGTTTCGGTATCCGCAGCATTGAATATATTGCCGACAAAGGTTTCTATCTGAACGGAAAACACCGCAAATTTCAGGGGGTATGCAATCACCATGACTTAGGTCCGTTGGGTGCAGCCATCAACGTAGCGGCACTTCGCCACCAGCTCACACTCTTGAAAGACATGGGATGCGATGCCATTCGTACTTCCCACAACATGCCGGCTCCCGAACTCGTGGAATTGTGTGATGAAATGGGATTCATGATGATGATCGAACCGTTCGACGAATGGGACATCGCCAAATGTGAAAACGGATATCACCGTTACTTCAACGAATGGGCAGAACGCGATATGGTGAATATGCTGCACAACTATCGCAACAATCCTTGTGTGGTAATGTGGAGCATCGGCAATGAGGTTCCCACCCAATGCAGCCCTGTCGGATACAAAGTTGCGAAGTTCCTGCAAGACATCTGTCATCGTGAAGATCCTACCCGCCCCGTCACCTGCGGCATGGACCAGGTATCTTGTGTGCTTGCCAACGGATTTGCCGCCATGATCGATATTCCCGGTCTGAACTACCGCGCCAACCGCTATCAGGAAGCATACTCCAAACTTCCGCAGAATCTCATTCTGGGTAGTGAGACCGCTTCTACCGTAAGTTCACGCGGAGTCTACAAATTCCCGGTTGAGGATAAGAAAAGTGCGATATACGACGACCATCAATGTTCTTCTTATGATGTAGAGGCTTGTTCGTGGTCAAATATCCCTGACGAGGACTTTGCATTGGCAGACGATTACCACTGGACCATAGGACAGTTTGTATGGACCGGCTTCGATTACTTGGGTGAGCCTTCTCCTTACGATACCAATGCCTGGCCCAATCATAGTTCCATGTTTGGCATTATCGACCTCGCCAGTTTGCCCAAAGACCGCTATTACTTATACCGCAGCATATGGAATAAGGAAGCGGAAACACTGCATATCCTGCCGCATTGGACATGGCCGGGACGCGAAGGTGAAGTAACTCCAGTATTTGTTTACACCAACTACCCTGCTGCCGAACTGTTTATCAACGGCAAAAGCTATGGCAAACAAAGCAAGAACAACAGTTCATTGAAGAGCCGTTATCGCCTGATGTGGATGGATGCTGTATATGAACCGGGTGAAGTGAAAGTAGTAGCCTATGATAAAGACGGAAAAGCAGTAGCAGAAAAAGTGGTCCGTACAGCCGGCAAGCCTCATCACATCGAACTGGTCAGCAACCGGAATGAACTGACGGCAGACGGAAAAGACCTTGCTTATGTAACCGTGAAAGTAGTAGACAAAGACGGAAACCTCTGCCCTGCCGACAACCGCCTGATTAACTTCTCCGTCAAAGGAGCCGGAACATACCGTGCCGGAGCCAACGGTGACCCAACGAGTCTCGACCTGTTCCATCTTCCGAAGATGCACGCTTTCAACGGAATGCTTACAGCTATCGTACAAACGAATGAAACAGCCGGAGAAATTATTCTGACTGCCAAAGCCGGCGGAGTGAAAGCAGGAAGTATCCGTCTTCTGACAAAATAATCGGTCTACATAAAGAAATATATTTGAAAAATTGCTGTCACCTGTCACCAAACGAGTGATAATAGTCTGATAATTAAACCATAAGACCGTGACAGCAACGTGTGACAGCAGTGTGATGGCAAGTATTGCCGTCACACTGCTGTTTCACGTTGCTATTTCATCTTAGCTCCCTCCTGCACTTCTACTGATATCAAGTCAAGTTCGTTTCCCTATTTGAAACTATAGTTCCCATTGCTTGAAACTCTAGTTTCATACGCTCGAAACTTTTGGTTTCAAGCCTTTGGAACTATGGTTTCTTACTGATGAAACTACAGTTTCTCACCGATGGAACCCTAGTTTCAAGCAGTGGAAACTAATTAAGCTACAACGAGTGGCAGTAGCGTGACGGCAAATTCTGCCATCACACTGCTGTCACTCGTTGCCGTCACCATATTTATACCTAAAAATCAACCTGTTACCTCTAAAACAGTGACAGGTGACAGATAATATTTGTTTTTATTTATATAGGATGAAGAAAATATAGATGCTACTGATATTATTTACAGATAAACGTAACCAACAATCCTTTGTGATCGGTTGGCCATACATCAAGCGGCAATAAGAACTTATCTTTGGATGTCTCCTGCACGCGCTGTGCGCGGACAATAGAACCTTTCGGTCCGAAGATGACCGCCTTCCTTGCATCCAGTCCTTCGCCTTTATAGAAAATAAAGTCGATCCGGTCCCGCTCGTCTGCTTTGGGAGCCCATGTGATTTTCTCCGGAGTTTTTGCCGGATTGTCCGAAGGATAAGTAAAGCCGGGATGTGTCAAGGGATTGGGATATATCTTGCGGTAACTATCTACAAATCCGGCTTCTTCGAGCAAAGTCGTTACCGTCCAGGGCACAACGAAGCCATTGTGATCGTACATATCTTTATTCTTTTCTATCCAGTCACGGTGGGACGGTTCGTTAAAGTCACCGCCGATAATCACTTTATACCCTGCTGCCAGGTCTTTCTCAGCCTGAGTGATAAACAAACGGATAGCATCGTCACGCTGGGAAGCAACGTTTACTTTCAGTATCTCTTCTACCGATGCCGGCAACGGTATTTCCTTCCAGGTAGAACCGTCATAGCCGCGGGCATTGTAGTATGCACAATCCAGATAATCCAGATGTGACGTGTAAACCGCTACCTTATGCCCGTTTACCGAACTGGTCAGGCGGTAGATACTTCCGTGATCGTCTTTCTCGGGAAAAACAGTCAGGGAATCGGTGATAGGATGTTTGCTCAGCAACCCCGTGTCATAACTATAAAAAGAATAATACGAAAGCCCCTTCTCTTTCAGCGAAGCACAGACGCGGGCTGTGAAATTCGTCTTATTGTAATTCCTGACTTCACTGAAAGTTACAAAGTCCGGTTTCAGGCGAACAATCTCATTGACAATGGCGTCATATCCTCCCGGTACCATCGTACCTTCCTGCCATACATTCCATTGCAGTACTGTAAATTCATTACTCTTCTGACTTCGTGCAAAGACGGAAACAAATAGTAAAAGTGTCGTAAATAGTAAGTTGGTTAATCGCATTTCATTTATTATTTAGCGTGATGTATCTTTAAATAGCTTTCCAGAAAGACTGAAAATCACGGTATTTGCCGTAGCAGACCAGTTCGTCTCCTTCTTCCACCTTTTCATCTCCGGGCAACTCATTCTTGACATGAAGCTCTGTCAGAGAAATGCCCAGACAATTAGTGACACTGTTCGCCCGCTTTAATGCGATAACTTTCAGATGAAACTCTTCATCCATATTCAGTTCATTCACAAAGTATCCTACAAACTTCTTCGGAACGGTAAACTTCACCACATAATAATCCTGGTCGATACGGAACGCTTCCATCGTCGCTCCAAAATCGAGCAACTGCACCAGGCTGCGGGCGGCATCCTCTTCCGGTGTCAGAATTTTCTCCAGACTGAAAGCCTCCAGCACCGCTTTGTGTACCGCATCAATGGCACGGGCAAAGATACGCGATACCTTTTTCTGCTTCAGCAATGCAACAACACGTATGGAGGCACCGAAATTCTCACCAATGGCAACAATGACGATATCTACACTATTCAAAGGCAGCACCGACAATGACTGCTCGTCCGTAGCATCAATGACAAAAGCGGTAGCAACCTTGTCTTTGATTGAATCTACACGGCTTTCACTGATATCCGCTCCAATAATCTCATGTCCCAATGCCGACAATTCCTCGGCAAGCACATGTCCGTAATTTCCTAAACCAATAATAATATACTTCATGATGTTAGTTTATGATGATGTTATCACTCGGATAACGGTATTTTGTATTCTTTTTCTGTTTGACGATTCCCAGCATCAGAGTGATCAGCCCTACACGACCGATAAACATCAGCAAAGATACCAGCAACTTACTCGCATCACACAGCTGAGGAGTCAGATTCAAGCTCGATCCTACCGTACTGAGGGCAGAAACACATTCGAAAGTCAGCGCCAGTAAAGAAGCCTCCGGCTCGAGTATGCTCAATATAAAGATAAAGAGAAACAGTACTCCCAGCGACATGACTACCGTCGCATTGGAACGCCGGATAGAATCGTGAGACAGTTCCCTGCCAAATACTTCCACCCGCTCACTCCCCCGCAATACAGCGACAAGATTCAGCACGACTACTGCAAAAGCATTCACTTTGACACCGCCTGCCGTAGACTGCGAACCACCGCCGACCCACATTAAGAAAAGATAAACCAGCAGAGTCTGCACACTCAAGGATGCCAGATCGACACTGCTGAAACCGGCTGTTCGCGGACAAGTAGCATTAAAGAAAGCTTGCGTCCACTTATCGGCGACAGGCATACCGGCAAAAGAGGCATTCCACTCAAAAGCAGCAACAGCCAATGTACCGATCAGCAAAAGCAGGAAAGTCATGATTAATACGATTTTCGTATTCAGGTTATAGAGGTGCTGCACCTTATGCCTTTCCAGTTTACGGGTACGTACAAATTTCCAGAAACGGCGCAAATGGTATAATACGATATCTTTGAAATTAACCAGAATCGGGAAACCGATACCTCCAAATATGATAAGTAAGGAAACGGAAATGAACAACCAGTTGTGGTTAGTCATCACCATCGGATTTCCCAAGTTACCGGAAAGGGTGGAAAAACCCGCATTACAGAAAGCAGAGATGGAGTGGAACGCGGCAAAAGCCAGCTCTTCTTCCAGATTCATCCCCAGTGTACCGTGAATGCTGAACCAGATCGATATCATACCTATCCCTTCGATCACCAGCGTAAATCCCAATATATACAGCAAAGTGGACAGCAATGACCCCAGCGAATTGGAACTGACCATATCACGTACGACAAGCTGATTGTAAATGGAAGTATTTCCCATAAAGAACATGGCGAAGAAACTGGTCAATGTCATCACACCCAGTCCGCCAATCTGAATCAGCAGGATAATGACAACCAATCCGCTGGTGGTGAAAGTGGTGGATACATCTACCGGGACCAACCCCGTCACACATACGGCACTGGTCGCTGTAAACAGAGAATCGACCCAGGTGATGCCATTGACCGTACATCGCGGAAGCATCAGCAATCCCGTCCCGATCAGAATAATAGCCAGAAAGCTGACAGCCAGTATCAGAGACGGATTCGTGCGGCGTCCTAAAAGACGCACCAGCCCATTGGATAAGTTCAGCAGAGAAAAGATCAGCAACAATACCAAATGATAGAACTTCCCGTGAAGGAATTCCCAAACCTGCAAAATCGCTCCTTCTTCCTCCGGACGATGGAAGATGACAGGTACCAGAGTGAGATAGAGCAATCCGCTCAATATCCATGCCAGCCTTCGATATTGCTTTTTCGTATTCCGGTATTCCAGCGAAATATGCAATGTGACATCAATCAGGAAGATGATCCATACAGCTTTATACAAGACCTGTATCTGCTCTACTTCCCCCGGGGACAAGGGAAAACCATGTTCGTAAACTACTCCGACAATCAACAACAGAGATGCCAGATACGTGAGTGCTTCTACCAGCCCCAGTATGATGCGTATATAGGGTTTCAGAAGTTTATTCTGATATAACAGAAATTTATGATAAATCTTCATATCACATTTTTTATTGTCGTCTTTGCTATGTCGTGCAAACTTAATTAAAATAACAATCGGATTCCATTCTTTGTTGACAAAATTACACGAATATTAAAAATTTTGCCTACTTTTGGCAGCAGAAAACTAATAAACCACAATATCATGAGTGACAAAAGAAAACGGTATATCCTGCCGGAAGAAGAAATTCCACATTACTGGTACAACATTCAGGCTGACATGGTGAACAAGCCAATGCCTCCGTTGCATCCGGGAACCAAACAACCGCTGAAAGCGGAAGATCTGTATCCAATCTTTGCCAAAGAACTGTGCCATCAGGAACTTAACCAGACGGACGCATGGATTGAAATACCGGAAGATGTACGCGAAATGTATAAATATTATCGCAGTACGCCGCTTGTACGCGCTTACGGACTGGAGAAAGCGCTCGGAACTCCGGCACATATCTATTTCAAGAACGAAAGCGTCAGCCCGATCGGTTCTCATAAGTTGAACTCTGCGCTGGCTCAGGCATACTATTGCAAAGAAGAAGGCGTCACGAACGTTACCACCGAGACCGGTGCAGGACAATGGGGAGCCGCTCTTTCTTATGCAGCCAAAGTATTCGGACTCGAAGCTGCCGTTTATCAGGTAAAGATCAGCTACGAGCAAAAACCTTACCGCCGCAGCATCATGCAGACTTTCGGTGCACAGGTGACTCCTTCTCCGTCAATGTCTACCCGTGCGGGAAAAGATATCCTGACTGCTCACCCTACGTATCAGGGTTCTCTGGGTACAGCCATTTCGGAAGCTATCGAACTGGCACAAATGACTCCCAACTGTAAATATACACTCGGTTCGGTACTCAGCCACGTAACTCTCCATCAGACAATCATCGGTCTGGAAGCTGAAAAGCAAATGGAAATGGCAAGCGAATATCCGGATGTGGTAATCGGTTGTTTCGGAGGTGGTTCCAACTTCGGAGGTATCTCTTTCCCATTTATGCGTCACAACATTCTGGAAGGAAAGAAGACCCGTTTCGTTGCTGCCGAACCTGCTTCCTGCCCCAAACTGACTCGCGGTAAATTCCAATACGACTTCGGTGACGAGGCCGGATACACTCCGCTGCTCCCGATGTTTACATTAGGACATAACTTCGCCCCTGCCCATATCCATGCGGGCGGTCTTCGCTATCACGGCGCAGGTGTCATCGTTTCACAGTTACTGAAGGACAACCTGATGGAAGCAGTAGATATCCAGCAGCTGGAATCTTTCGAAGCGGGCTGCCTGTTCGCACAGATGGAAGGTATTATTCCGGCACCGGAATCTTGTCACGCGATTGCCGCCGCCGTACGCGAAGCAAACCAGTGCAAGGAAACCGGAGAAGAGAAAGTGATTCTGTTCAACCTGTCCGGACATGGATTGATTGACATGGCATCTTATGATAAGTATCTGGCAGGCGATTTAGTGAACTACGCATTGACTGACGAAGATATCCAGAAGAACCTGGATGAAATAGGAGACTTGTCCAAATAAACTTCGGTATCAGAACCGAACATTATCATTATAAAGCCCGGTACACTGTGCCGGGCTTATTTATTTTCTGCATGCAGCATATCCATATACTCACCGGGGGACATCTTTTCAACATTCGCAAAATAGCGGTAGAAACTGGAACGGGAAGTAAAGCCGCTCATGAACATCAGTTCCTTCACAGAAAGGTCTTTCTGCAGTCTGGCCTGTTCTTTAAAATACTGCAAACGATGGAAATTGATAAAGTCTCTAAAGCCGGAAAAGCCATCGTAATGAAGAGCTTTATCGAGCCTGTTCTCATTCGTATTCAAGTCATTCAACAAGTCCTGCAATGCATATTGAGGATTGGTAAGACAATCACCCGGACAATATGCCACAACGAAAGATGATTCATCGGTACTTCTGTTAAGCGGGGTAACGCATTCGATCCCCCCTGGCTGAAAAGCCATATCCATTCGAGATTATCGCATAACAAAAGAAGAGACAGGGTAATGGCAAGCATTCCCCAGGCTTTCTGGAGTCTGTTATCAGAAGAACGGAAAAAAACAATAATTCCCAATACCAGACCCACAACATCCAGCAATAATTCAATGCATAATACTATGACATTTACCATCCTTTTTTTTAAAGGGGCAAAAGTATACTTTTTCAGAAAAGAAAGAGGAGTTCCTTTCTTTAAAAAACGTCCCATTTTAAGAAAATCAACTAAAATGGGAATCTTTTGGAAGGTACAAATTTCCTCCTTCTAATCGGAACAAATACCTTTGTCCGAGTATTCAATTCAAACAATACCAATTTAAATATGACACGCTACTTAAAGAATATGGAAAAAGAAATTATCATCAACAATCAACCTGATGAAATCACAAGAATTGCCCAATTCATCGACGAATTAGGGATGTCATTACAACTTCCGCCGAGTATTACAATGAGTGTTAACCTCGCTATCGAAGAAGCCATCTCCAATATTATCCATCACGGTTACCCGACAAACAAAGAAGGTGAGATCACACTCCTAACTTCTGTTGCCCCCGGAATACTCACCGCCCGAATCATAGACAATGGTATTTCATTCGATCCCACTGAAAGAAACACCGATGCTGACAACATTATATCGCTCGACCAACAGCTGACACAGGGATTAGGACTCTTTCTAATCCGGCGGACGATGGACAAAGTGGAATATCACTCTACGGAATCTCAAAATGAACTGACCCTTATCAAAAAGATCGATATGGACTTCAAACCGGAAGCTTCGCTCAAAACCAATATTTGCAAAATAGAAGAAGTGACCATACTAACTATTGAAGGACGCCTGGATACAGCAAACAGTAACGATTTCAATGTAGTCATCAGTCCGCTGCTAAGCATGCCGACTCCGAATATCATAATCAATGTCGAAGGTTTGCTCTATATCAGCAGTTCCGGTTTGCGCAGTCTGATTACCCTTCAGAAATGCGTCCGGCAACATCAGGGAGTGCTTGTCATAGAAGCAATGAGACCTGAAATCCTGAAGATATTCGACATGACCGGTTGTTCTTCCCTGTTTACCATTCGCTAAAACGCCCTGTCTTATGAAGAAATCAGGTATTATATCCTGTATTCTGCTGTTAACCGCTTTCTTTTCAGCAGGCACAACGAATGCGCAGTCTATCGTCCTCACTCCCAAGTGGACCGCACAGGCACAATTCGCCGGTTACTATGTAGCCGAGAAGATGGGATTTTATAAAGAAGAAGGGCTCGACGTGCGCATACAGCATCCTTCTCTCTCCGAAAGTTCCTTTTCTTTTCTGAAGAAGGGTAAAGCTCAGGCAGTTGTCATGAACTTGTCGTATGCGCTGACTGAGTTCTTTGCAGGCGCACGCGTAGTCAACATCCTGCAGACCTCACAGGAAAACAGTCTGATGCTGGTCAGCCATTCACCATTGAAAGGTCTTACTGCCCTGCAACATCAGAAAATAGCCGTATGGAATCATCTCAGTCAGGAATTACTCGGACAAGTTGCCAATAAATACCAGCTTCAGGTGGAATGGATACGCTTTAACGGCGGAGTGAATATCTTTCTCTCAAAGGCCGCGGATATCTGTCTGGTAGGAAGTTACAACGAATTCCTCCAATTGGCGGAATGCGGTATGAAAACAGATTCTACCCACGTCATGCATTTTGCCGATTACGGATACAACCTGCCCGAAGATGGCCTTTACGTTACCGAGGAATTTTACGAGAAGTATCCGGAAGCCGCACGAAAATTGGCAAAAGCCAGTATGCGTGGCTGGGAATGGGCCAATGAACACCGGGAAGAGACCCTCGACATCATTATGGAAGAGGTGCATCTACACAACATAGGAACCAATCGATATCACCAGCGTAAGATGCTGGATGAGGTATTGCGATTGCAAACAAACAGAGAGAGCGGCAAACGAACCTTCCGGCTAAGCCATGAAGGTTTTGACCGGGCAACAAGCATTTTGCTGCCTGCACAGAAGAAAACAGCCCATATCCGTTATGAGAATTTCGTAAAATAACCAGATCATTCCATGAAACATACTTTTTCACGTTCCTTCGCCACACGTCTGAGCATCTACGTGCTTTCATTCACGTTGATTATCTTCACCACCATCATGGTGCTGGCATATAACTACAGCCAGGAGAAGGTCACCAATTATGCTATCGAACGAACCCACGGATTGTTGAATAACATGGTCACGGAAATCTCCAGCCAGTTGAGTTCTGTAAAAACAACCGTCAACCAATCGCTCTGGATGCTGGAAGGAGGACTGAATCATCCCGATTCACTGCGCCATATCATTACGGAAGTGGTGAAGAACAACCCGTTCATCGTTGGGAGCGGCATTGCCTTCCGACCGGATTATTACAAAGACAAAGGAAAATATTTCATGCCTTACGCCGCGTTCCGCAACGGGAAGGATGGAGAGATTGACTATCATGTATTAGGCAGCCAGAATTATGATTATCCCTGCATGGACTGGTACCTGATTCCCCAGTTACTGAAACAAGAATACTGGAGCGAACCGTATTACGATGAGGGAGGGGGAAATATAATCATGAGTACGTATGCCAAACCGCTATACAACAGTGACGGAGAAGTTTTTGCCATCTTTACCGCCAACATATCCTTATCGCAGTTTACCGATACAATCAGTCACCTGAAACCCTACGAATCAAGTTATACCTATCTGCTCAGCCGCAACGGAAGTTTTCTGACTCATGCGGACCGAAGTAAAATCATGAATGAAACAATATTCTCCGAAGCCTTTGACGGCAACAATCAGGCACAGGAGCAGATAGGACATGAAATGCTGGCAGGGCATACCGGAACGAAGCATTTCAATTATAAAGGAAAAGATTCATATGCCTTCTACACCCCTATCCAACATATAGGATGGTCGGTATGTACGGTCTGCCCGAGCAAAATTATTCTTCATGACCTGGACTCTATTTCCAGAGAGATTATCTATACCTTCCTTGCAGGTATGCTGGCACTGTTCCTGATGGTATACAGCATCATCCGCCGGCTTGCCCGCCCATTGGAGAAGTTCTCCGAATCGGCACGCCAAATCGCTCTCGGAAGGTTTGATGTCAAGCTTCCGAATGTACATTCGAACGACGAGATAAAGGATCTGCACGACTCGCTCTCCTATATGCAACATTCCTTGTCTGCTTATGTAACTGAGTTACAGGCAACCACCGCAAGCAAAGAACGGATTGAAAGCGAATTGTCCATTGCCCGGGAGATACAGATGGGAATGATTCCCAAAATATTCCCTCCCTACCCCGACCGTAATGATGTGGATTTACATGCAATCCTGCATCCTGCCAAAGAAGTAGGCGGCGACTTATATGATTTCTACATAAACGACAACCGCCTCTATTTCGTGATTGGAGATGTGTCGGGCAAAGGAATTCCGGCTTCATTGTTTATGGCGATTACCCGTAGCCTGTTCCGTACCTTGTCTCAGCAGGCTGTTTCACCGGCCAGAATTGTCACCGAAATGAATAACTCGATCTCCGACAATAACGAATCGAATATGTTCGTTACACTGATTGTCGGGATACTCGACTTGCAGACCGGAATACTTAAACTGAGCAACGCAGGACACAATCCCCCTTTCATTATTTATCCGGACGGAGAGGTCTCTCTTCTGGAATTCAAGACGTATCTTTTCGCAGGAGTAATGGAAGACGTGGTCTACTCCGATGAAGAAATAACGCTGAAAGAAGGAAGCAAACTATTCCTTTACACAGATGGAGTAACAGAAGCCGAAGATATAGACAAGCAGCTATACGGAGAAGAAAAGCTGCTGGAAGTTCTGTCTCAAAACACTTCATCGGATGTGCGCAGCACGGTCGACGCCGTAGTCAGTTCCGTAGCCGGACACGTCAAGGAAGCCGAAGCCAGTGATGATTTAACAATTTTACTAATACATTATAAGCCTTAAAAAGACAAACAATAAAGCACAATGATTATGGAAAAAGAAATAAGAATCTCCAACAATCTAAATGAGATTGCCACTTTAGCAAACTTCATTGAAGAGCTAGGTGAGGAACTGTCTTTACCTATGGAAGCAATCATGAACATCAATCTGGCATTGGAAGAAGCTGTTGCCAATATTATTATGTATGCCTACCCTTCCCAGGAGGAGCATATCATTCTACTAAAAGTGACGTCTACTCCCAAACAACTCGTTTTCCTGCTGACAGACAAAGGAGCTTCCTTTGACCCGACACAAGTGGAAGACACGGACATCACCCTTTCTCTTGAAGAACGTCCGATCGGGGGATTAGGAATTTTCCTTATACGAAGCATCATGAACGAAATATCGTATCAGCGTCTTGACAATGAAAATCGATTGACAATGAAAAAAGACATCTGACAACAGACGGAAAAAAGATCATGTAGTTTTCTATCCACAGACATGAGGTATTTAAAGGAAATTACTATCTTTGGTGCCATTATTAATCTCGTGAACTAATAATGAGCAAGCTTAAGAAGATAGTAATCTACTTGTTTTTCCTGTGCATAGGAATGCATTCCGCCTTTCCCGAAACTCCGGAACAAATCACATTTTCCTATATTTCCATCAATGAGGGACTGTCACAAAGTACTGTGTTCTCTATTGATCAGGACAAAAGGGGAAATATGTGGTTTGCCACTTATGACGGTATTAATAAATATGATGGATACGCATTTACGGTTTATCAACACAATGAAGATGATCCGAACAGCATCGCCAATGACATCTCCCGTATTGTAAAAACCGACAGTCAGGGACGGGTGTGGATTGGTACGCGGGATGGATTGTCCCGTTATGATGAAGAAAAAGACATCTTCCAGAACTTTTTCTACGAGAAGAAAGGAAAACACCTGCAAGTCAACGGCATCGAAGAGATTTCACCGGAGCAGTTGCTGATCAGCACTCCGGAAGGGCTGATCATGTTTGATATCAAAGGGTCGAAATTTATAGATGACTCTTTCAGCACTGCGATGCACAAGACCATAGCCTCTACTCTTTACAGACAAGACGATCAAATCTATATTGGCACTCCGACCGACGGACTGTACAATTATTCCATTACCCAGAAGAGTTTTGAGAAAGTGATCCCTGTTTTAGGAACCAAACAGATTCAGGCTATCCTCCAGCAATCCCCTACCCGCATCTGGGTGGCAACCGAAGGAGCCGGACTATTCCTCATTAATCCGAAAACGAAGGAAATAAAGAATTACCTTCATTCCCCCTCCAATCCGAAGAGTATCAGTTCTAATTATATCCGCTCACTGGCACTGGATTCACAGAACCGTTTGTGGATCGGTACTTTCAATGATTTGAATATTTATCATGAGGGCACTGATTCTTTTGCATCCTACAGCAGTAATCCCGTAGAAAACGGCAGCCTGTCCCAGCGCTCGGTCCGCAGTATCTTTATGGATTCGCAAGGTGGTATGTGGCTGGGTACTTATTTCGGCGGACTGAACTATTACCACCCTATCCGAAACCGATTTAAGAATATCCGTAACATTCCTTATAAAAACTCATTAAGCGACAATGTAGTAAGTTGTATTGTCGAAGATAAAGACAAGAATCTGTGGATAGGCACGAATGACGGAGGATTGAATCTTTATAATCCGGCTACGCAACGATTTACATCTTATACGTTGCAGGAAGATGAAAATACGAGAGGTATCGGCTCCAATAATATCAAGGCGGTATATGTAGACGAAAAGAAATCTTTAGTATATATAGGTACCCATGCCGGCGGACTAAGCATTCTTCACCGTAATGGCGGTCAGGTAGAAAGCTTCAATCAGCGGAACAGTCAGCTGGTGAATGAGAACGTCTATGCCATACTTCCCGACGGAGAAGGGAATCTTTGGCTGGGAACTCTTAGTGCACTGGTTCATTTTAATCCGGAAAAGCGGAGTTTTACTACGATTGAAAAAGAGAAAGATGGCACTCCGGTCGTTCTCAAACAAATCACGACTCTATTCCGGGACTCCCATAAACGTTTGTGGATTGGTGGAGAAGAAGGTATATCGGTTTATCAGCAAGAAGGTCTGGAGATACAAAAAGCCGCTATACTTCCGGCTTCCAATGTCACAAAGCTCTTCACAAACTGTATTTACGAAGCTTCCAACGGGGTTATCTGGATAGGTACACGTGAAGGATTTTATTGTTTGAATGAAAAAGATAAGCAGATCAAACGGTATAATACAACCAACGGCCTGCCTAATAACGTAGTATACGGCATTTTGGAAGACTCTTTCGGAAGACTTTGGTTAAGTACCAACCGGGGCATTTCCTGCTTTAATCCGGAAACGGAGAAATTCCGCAACTTTACGGAGTCGGACGGGTTGCAAAGCAATCAGTTCAACACATCTTCGTATTGTCGTACTTCCGCAGGACAGATGTATTTTGGCGGTATCAACGGAATCACAACTTTCCGTCCGGAGTTATTGCTTGACAATCCTTACACCCCTCCGGTAGTTATCACCAAACTGCAACTATTCAACAAAGTAGTCCGTCCGGATGATGAAACAGGTATTTTGACCAAGAATATCAGTGAAACGGAAAGTATCACACTGAAATCCTGGCAAACGGCATTCTCCATTGAATTTGTAGTCTCCAACTATATCTCGGGACAGCATAATACGTTCGCCTATAAACTGGAAGGGTATGACAAAGAATGGTATTATCTGACGGACAGCCGTACTGTCTCCTACTCCAATCTGCCACAAGGAACATACCAGTTCCTCGTAAAAGCCGCCAACAGTGATGGCAAATGGAATCCTATTCCTACAGCATTGGAAATTATCGTTCTGCCGGTCTGGTATAAAACCTGGTGGGCATTACTCATCTTCTTCGCAACCTTCGTCGGTTTCATCACTTTCGTATTCCGCTTCTTCTGGATGCGTAAAAGCATGGAAGCCCAACTCGAAATAGAACGCAGAGACAAAGAACATCAGGAAGAAATCAATCAGATGAAGATGCGTTTCTTCATCAATATCTCACATGAACTCCGTACACCTTTGACATTAATTCTGACCCCGCTGCAAGAGATCATTAATAAAATCAGTGACCGGTGGACGCGCAACCAACTGGAATATATCCAGCGAAATGCAAACCGGCTGCTTCATCTGGTCAACCAATTGATGGATTACCGCCGGGCCGAACTCGGAGTATTCGAACTAAAAGCGAAAAAGGGAAATGCCCATCAACTGATACAGGACAACTTCCTGTTCTACGACAAACTGGCACGCCACAAAAAAATCACTTATACTCTACATTCGGAACTGGAAGACAAAGAAGTTCTTTTTGATGCCAACTATCTGGAACTGATCGTGAACAATCTTCTTTCCAATGCTTTCAAATACACGGAAAGCGGACAAAGCATCACTGTAACGCTGAAAGAGGAAAATGGCTGGTTATTATTGCAAGTCAGTGATACCGGTATAGGTATCCCCATCAACAAACAGGGGAAGATATTCGAACGTTTCTATCAGATAGAAAGTGAGCATGTAGGAAGTGGTATCGGACTTTCGTTAGTACAACGTCTGATAGAACTTCATCATGGACGTATCGAACTGGACAGTGAGGAAAACAAGGGCAGTACATTCTCTGTCTATCTGCCCCAGGATTTATCTGTTTACAAACCTTCCGAACTGGCTTCGAACGACGAACTGAATGAAGAGGAACAAGTATACTCTACCAACTCCAAAGCTATGTATTTCATCGACACGGAGAAAGTGGAAAACGAATCGGTGGAATCCGGTGATAAGAAACGCGGGACAATTCTGATCGTAGAAGACAATAATGAGATCCGCCGCTATCTCAGTAACGGACTGGCTGATTTATTCAATACGCTGGAAGCCGGAAATGGTGAAGAAGCACTGGAAAAACTGAAAGATAACGAGGTGGATGTGATTGTCACCGACGTGATGATGCCGGTTATGAACGGTATCAAGTTATGCAAAAATGTAAAACAGAATATCCGGACTTGTCATATTCCGGTCATCATTCTCTCTGCAAAGACCGATATCAAAGATCAGATGGAAGGTTTGCAAATGGGTGCGGACGACTATATCCCCAAACCTTTCTCGCTTGCCATTCTGACGACCAAAATACAGAACATGATGCGTACACGCAGACGAATGCTCGAGAAATATGCTAAGTCGCTGGAGGTAGAACCGGAAAAGATCACGTTCAACGCAATGGATGAAGCCTTGTTGAAACGCGCTATGGCAATTGTGGAAAAGAACATGGATAACATCGAATTCTCTACCGACGAGTTCGCCAGAGAAATGAACATGAGCCGTTCCAACCTGCATCTGAAATTAAAAGCAATTACCGGAGAATCAACCATCGATTTCATCCGTAAAATACGTTTTAATGAAGCAGCCAAGCTACTGAAAGACGGACGATATACCGTAGCGGAAGTCAGCACCATGGTAGGATTCAATACGCCGTCATACTTTGCGACCAGCTTCAAGAAGTATTTTGGATGTTTGCCTACCGAGTATATTAAAAAGTCTAAAGGATAGTTCGGCATAGACTATAAAGTTACCATTGACAACCTGTGACATTTTTGTGTTATATTAAAGTATTATATGGGGAAAAACAAAAATGTCACAGAGTTATGGATCAGCTATTTAAGTTCAGTCAGAGGTTATTTTTAAGAGAAGTTTACAGAAAACAAGCGGATGTTTTTGCCTTTTTCGGAGGAAAAATTGCACTTTTCTTATAATACAGTCTGTATCATGCCTTTACACCACATTTCTAAACACGATTTATTATTAGTGAATTACTGTGCTGCAACTGCCAAGAAGGACAAGAACAACCAAGCGGTTGCTGAACAGTATTACATCGGTTGCACAAGTGCGACAGAATAATTCTCTCAGAAGAAATGAGCAATAGGCCCAAGCTTTCAGTTAATGCATATGAAGCAAACAGCTAATTCTTCCGCATCATTTGGATGAAAGATACGGTAGTTCTCATTGAAGAAAGTATATTGTTATACAAATTTGATATATAATTCAATAAAACTAATAGTAGCCAAGTTGTTTTTGAATAAAGTATGAACGTTACAAACAAGCATTGGCTGCATTACTCTCTATTTTTGTATAGAGATATTAGAACCCTAAAAAATAAACCAAATGAAAGTAAAAGTTTATACTATGAACTCCAAAAAACGTTTTTTTTTCTATGCCGTTTTATCTTTCTTCTGCACGCTCATGGTCGATGCACGTTCAATAACCATACAGCAGAAGATTGACTGGCCTCAATTCATGAGTAACCAAGACATGATATGGGAAGTGCTACCCGAATATTGGCACGAATCAGCCTATCTGGGAAACGGCAGGCTCGGACTAATGATCTATAAAGAGCCGGAGAAAAACTACATACGACTCGAAACGAGCAATTGTGATGTACACGACCACAGGGAGAAAAGAGATGTATTCGGAATCCCCCGATTGCTTACCGGTCACTTTGCATTGCATCCCAAAGGAAAAATCATCAGTGGTAAAATGCGCCTTGATCTTTGGAATGCAGAGGCTACAACAGATATCATTACTACGAAAGGGAGTATTCATCTAAAAGCATTTGTCCATGCCAACGATATGATTATAGTTATAAAAGCAACGACAGAAGGAGAAGAGAAAGACTTTCAATGGGAATGGATAGCCGCTGAAGGTAACAGCCCCCGCTACCTTTTTTTCAAGAATCAAGGTAAAATGGACAAAATTCCGCAAGACTATCCGCTCAACCCCGTCGCTGAGATCAGTCAAGAAAATGGCATTCACTTATCTACCCAAAAGTTACTTGCCGGCGGCGAAACAGTAGTAGGATGGCAGGAAAATAAAGCAGAAAAAGGAGAACGCATTCTATGGGTAAACCTTACACATACATATCCGCAAACAAATGCCGGAGAAACATGTATGAAAGAAATAAAGAAAGCCAAACGACAGGGATTCAAAAAACTGCAAAGTACCCATCGCCAATGGTGGAATGCCTACTATCCGGCTAGTTTCATCACATTACCCGAAATCCAGAAAGAAAATTTTTATTGGATACAGATGTATAAACTGGCCTCTGCCACTCGTGGTGACCGTGCCTTAATAGATAATACAGGACCTTGGCTGAC
This sequence comes from Bacteroides sp. HMSC067B03, assembly GCF_001811315.1. Classification (NCBI taxonomy): domain Bacteria; kingdom Pseudomonadati; phylum Bacteroidota; class Bacteroidia; order Bacteroidales; family Bacteroidaceae; genus Bacteroides; species Bacteroides sp. HMSC067B03. The sequence continues at coordinate 41,132 of NZ_KV804479.1, forward strand.
AGAAACTCCCTGGCCAAATGCCTGGTGGAACCTCAACGTACAACTGACTTATTGGGCATTGAATGCGTCTGATCATCTGGATCTGGCTGCTTCACTCGAAAACGCACTTTACAACCACACAGACGAGTTACGCTTAAATGTTCCTGCTGCTTACCGTTCCAACTCATTAGGGATAGGTGTTGCTTCCAATCTGGAATGTATGTCAACGGAGATAGGTATTCCCGGCAAAGGAAAAGCACAAGTAGGCTTATTGCCATGGGCATGCCATAATCTCTGGCTCATTTATCGTCACAAGATGGATGATAATGTATTACGCGACCAGTTATTCCCACTTTTAAAAGGTGCCATCAACTATTACCTGCACTTTCTGGAAAAAGGAGAAGATGGCAAACTGCATCTTCCTGCCACTTACTCACCTGAATATGACATTGTAGAAGACTGTAATTTCGACCTTGCCCTACTCCGTTGGGGATGCCAGACCTTACTGGAATCGGCAAAACGTCTGAACCTTCAGGAACCATTGATTGAAACCTGGCAAAATGTACTCGATAATCTGGTTTCGTACCCTATGGACGAGAATGGGTTGTTGATAGGAAAAGATATGCCTTATGCTTTTTCCCACAGGCATTACTCCCATTTACTTGCTATTTATCCTTTATATTTGCTCAACACAGAACAACCCGGTGCTGTTGATACGATCGAGAAATCATTAGCCTTTTGGCAAAGTAAGCCCAAAGCGCTCCAAGGTTACTCCTGTACCGGCGCCTCTTCCATCTCATCTGCCATCGGCAAGGGAAATGACGCACTTTCTTACTTGAACAAGTTATTCGGGAAATTCCTCAGCCCTACCACTATGTATAAAGAAGCAGGTCCTGTGATCGAAACTCCATTATCAGGCGCTCAGTGCATCCATGACATGCTGATACAGAGCTGGGGAGGAAAGATCCGGATTTTCCCGGCTGTTCCGGATGCCTGGAAAGATGTCGCCTATTCCGGTTTGCGCACAGAAGGAGCATTCAAAGTTTCTGCCAGCAGGAAACAGGGAAAGACTGAGTTTATACATATAAAAAGCCTCGCCGGCGAGCCTTGCGTAGTAATGACTGACATTTCTGATCCTGTTTTTACCGGAAAAAGAGACTTCTCCATCAAATCATCCGATAATGGTACTTATCAGATCGACTTGAAAAAAGGGGAAGAAATCATCATTTATCCTAAAGGTGCATCTCCGGATTTTAGCATCTCACCTATATCACATATGTCTCAAAACTATTTCGGTAAGAAGGCAAGATGACTCATTGAAATCAGCATGTAAAAGAGCTGCTCGAATGAACCTTAAAATCATCCATTTGAGCAGCTTAAATTGTACAAAAGGTAGCTTATAAGAGCATGTAGAGATATTACATTCTGATATCTAAAAAACTAGAATTCAGAGAAGAAACCGGCTTTTTACACAAAAATAGTATATGACTCAACAAAATTAATATCAAAAAAATCATTTTTGAACAAAGTGTGGACAACATAAATTAAGAATCATATTTAATGAGGTTACATTTGCAACAGTAAAATAACACTTTTAATAATTATAAAACCTAATAAAGTATGAAGAACATCTTCTTTATTTGCATTTGTGCCCTATTCGCATTTACCGGATGCACAGATGACGATGATGAACTATTGGCAAATGGAGACTCTAATATTAATTTGCTTCCGAATCCCCAGCCGAATGACGTAATTAATGAAAAGTTATTCGATGTAATCAACCTGGATTATCCGGGACTGGAGAAAGTGAAAGAGTATTATGAAGCTAATGAGTATTATTACGCTGCTCATGAGTTATTAAAATACTATAGAAACAGAGCGGATATCAGTAATCCGAATATTAATCTGATTAACCCTACTATCACTGCTTTTGATCAGAATATAGCCGATCAGGCACTGGAACATAGATTCTATGTACGTAATTTCAAGGAAAAAGAAGAAAATGGCAAAGAAGTCTATTATTCATTTGATAAAGACAAGAAAATAGACTGGACCTATGTGCCTACTGAAATTACAGACCAGGAATTTAAATCTCAGACTCACCGCCACCAATGGATGCTTCCACAGGCTAAGGCTTACCGTGTGAACCAAAATGAGAAGTATATCCAATCATGGATAGAGGTTTATAGCGACTGGCTGAATACTTTCCCTTGCCCGGAAGGAACGGTAAGCAAAGATGCAGTTCAGTGGTATGGTCTGCAACCTGCAGAAAGGGTGCTTGACCAAATCGATATCATGCCTCATTTTATTCAATCCACCAATTTTACTCCTCAATGGCTTTCAACATTCCTCGTTGCCTTTGCCGGTGAAGTAGAATGTATTCGCAACAATTATTATACTGATGGCAGCAATATCTATGTAACTCAGGTACAAGCCATTACCACAGCTGGTATTTTAATGCCCGAGTTCAAAAATGCGGAAGCATGGTTGAGTGAAGGTTCGCAAAAGATCACAGAACAGATTACCGCACAATTTCTGGAGGATGGAGTTCAAAATGAGCTGGACCCAAGTTACCATATCGGAGTAGTTGCCGGCTTCTATAATATATATAAAATCGCTCAACTTAATAACAAGCTAAGCTTATTTCCTTCTACTTACATAGAACAGTTGAGAAAAGCAGCCCGCTTTGTTATGGATATCATCTATCCGGATTATACAATTGATAACTTCAACGATACACGTTCTGCTTCCTATACTAAAAATGTATTATTGAGAAACCTGAGACAGTACTCTGAAATGTTCCCGGATGATGCAGAAATGAAATGGATGTCAACAGAAGGCAAGCAAGGAACAACACCTGCCGGCCTGGTACAGATATACGACGCTTCCGGCTATTATATGTTGCGCAGCGGATGGGGAAAAAGCTCAACCATGATGATTCTGAAGAATAATAACAATCCGGATAACAAATGGCATTGCCAACCCGATAACGGAACATTCGGTATCTATCGCAACGGACGTAATTTCTTCCCGGATGCCGGTGTATATTCTTACGGAGGAACAAGTGCAAGTAATGAAGACCGCAAAACATTCCTCGCAACTAAGAACCACAATACAATGACAGCTCTAAGTGCAACAATTGCCGATGGATATATGAAAGGTGAATTCCTTAAGCATGAAACTAAAGGGAACACACAAATTCTGGTCACTCAGAATCAGATCAAAGCCGGTCTCACTCACCGTCGTGCCGTATTCTTTGTAGATAAAGAATTCTTCGTACTGGTAGATGAAGGATACGGAGATGGCAACAAAGACAAAATCAACCTGAATTTCCATCTTTGTTCAAGCGAAGCCAATGAAACTGTATATGATGATTTGTCCGCTTCTTACCAATATGGCGCACATACCACATTTGCAAACAATAATATGCTGGTTCGCACTTTTGCTGAGACTAACCAAGATTTCGACAAATCAAATGTCAGTTCTGACGTTTCCAATAAATTAGGAGAGAAGAATGCGTCACGCAAAGGGTATCAATACACGATACGGAAACCACAGAATGGAGCAGCCCGCTTTATTACTGTAATCTATCCATTCGAAGCTGTTTCTACACTTGACAAACTGACTATGGATGCTCAGTTTACCGATAATTCCAGCGAAGATGCAGGTACATTCCATACAAACGGTGCTGCTGTAGAAGTGACTATCAATGGCAAGAAATACGAACTGTCTTATACTTTATAATTTAATATACCTAAGAAAAAATGAGATCTAAATTACAAAACATTACTTCAAGATTCCTGGCAATCTTAATGGTAGTTGGGTTGTGTGTCACGAACTCCTCCTGTACGGACCCGGAGACAACTGACTCTACCAAGTTTGCGCTTTTCTATGCCGGTATCACTGACATAGGCCCCTCTATGAGTTTTAATTTGGACGCTCCTACTTATATTGGAGGTGCTCCTTCTGATTTTGCAATAACACGCGTAACTCTGAATGGCGAAACTTATGATACAAATAGTTTTGCAATAGACACAAATACAGGATCAATTTCACTTTCCAATACAAGCGAATTGCCTGTAGGACTATATACCTTAAGTGTATCTTGTTATTCTAATGGTAACTATTATGAGTTTAAGGATATTGTAACGATTAATATGATGAAACCGGTACCGGATGGTATCAGTGTAGAACCTAATAAAATAAGTGCAGAGTTTGCTGACATCATAAGTACAGAAAGCACAGTAGAGTTACCTACTGCACAAGTTACTACTGAAGGTGATCATATCTCTATTCAGAAATATATCATTGCCAATGTACGTAAAGACGGAGTACTGGTTGAGGAGAATGATTTCTTCACTATTTCCAGTACAGGTGAGATTTCTATTGTCAAAGGTGAATCTAAAATTCAACCGGGCAAATATGTACTTGATTTAAAGTTAACCACAGCAATTGTGGACGAAGCAGCAGAAGAAGGTATCTTTGAAAATGCCATAGAAATAGATATAACTTCTAAACCTTTAACGTTGACTTATACTCCAAACACGGTCAAAGTAGAAGAAAATGCTCAAAATATATCTGCTGTACCGACATTAGTCGGCTCTTCCGAAGGATTGACTTATGCTATCAAATCAGTAAGCCCGACCTCCTCTTCCGTTACGATTGATCCTGTGACAGGAGTTATCACACTGGCAGCCAACAATCAGATGGAAATCGGCACTACCTGTGAAGTATCCGTAACTGTAACGAATCAATACGGAAGTACTGATTTCGAGAACGCATATACAATGACTATTGTAGAGTTTATTAATCCTATTACCAAATTCGAATACAGCGACACAGAAGAACTCATTCAAGCGACTGCTTTTGAACACCCCGTTAAGACAATAGATGGAGATGAAGTCAGCTTCTCATTTGTCAATCTGGACTCTAAATTAAGCGATTTGACTATCGATGCGACTACAGGTACAATTTCTGCTAAAAAAGGAAATAACATACCGGTAGGTCAACATACAGTTACTGTTTTGGCTAAAAACAACAAAAGTGAATTGCAGGCTTCTTTCAAATTAAATATCAAAACAAATCCATATTATTTCACTTATGTGCATTGGGGAAATAATTTAAATCTTTCACCTGCTCAAAATTATGCAAGCCAATATAGAGTTACATCCAACAACGCTCTGCTTTCTTTATCTATTCCAGTAGCAGAAACAGATATACCGGAAGGTGTAGAAGTAGAATGGACTATTGATAATAGCAGTTCCAGTATATCCGGAGGTTCCATTGATGAAAATGGTACGATTACCTTCACCGCAGGATGGACAAACGCTAAAGTTCTTATGATCCTCGTTAAAGCAACTACAGGTAAAGGTACTGCAGGTGAAATAACCATCAAGACTCCTGTATTTATCCATTGCTCGGGTGCTGTAGCCGGAGTTACAGTGAATTATACTCCATTCGTATTCCAGGTGAATCCACGTACCGGAGGAAGTTCCGTAACCCCCACAATAACAGGTACAGACTTAAGTACATTTATTGCAGACTACCGCCGTACCTTTAATTACTATAATATCAATGGACCTGCAGAACACAAAAATGGTCAACCGGGTGGTGGTAATGACACCTTCATGTACAGCCTTTGGAAAGCATATTATGAGTCAATTGGAGTTGCAAGCGTAAATACCGGACAGAAGTGGCCGTTATCATATTACGACAATACCTCCAGGCTTGCCGCACCATTAGGATATGTAGATGCAACCAACAACTGTGCTGTTAAAATCAATCCAAACAAATGGCTGAATGAATATGGCTATGCTAACGGAGTAATGATTGGACAGATGACGTTCGTAACAGATGGTAATTCAGGTGGTGTCAGCAGCGGATCATCAATGTTCCCATTGGCAATCTGGTTTGATACGAAATTCCAATAACGAAATAAATATATATCATAATGAATACACATAAATCTATAGTGAACACATTGAGCAAAAGAGGGTATCTCACCCTCTTGGCTCTCTTGATAGCAATCACCTCCTTCGCTCAGGAAATTACAGTGAATGGTACGGTGCTCGACGAGACTGACACTCCTTTAATTGGAGCAACCATCCAGATAAAGAATACTCAAAAGGGTGTAATCACAGACTTTGACGGAAAATTCTCTATCAAAGCAAACAATAATGCAACATTGGTAGTCAGCTATATTGGTTACCAGAATCAGGAAATCAAACTGAAAGGACAAAAGAACCTGAACCTCAAACTTATTCCGGACAATGCTATGCTGGACGAAGTGGTAGTCGTAGGTTATGGCAGCATGAAAAAGAGCGACTTAACCGGCTCTGTTTCTTCCGTGGCAGCCAAATCTATCGAAGGTTTTAAAACCGGATCCGTAGTAGAAGCCCTCGGAGGTCAGATTGCCGGTGTACAAATCACCCAATCGGATGGTACTCCCGGTTCTGGTTTCGATATCAAGATTCGCGGTGTCGGCACAGTAAACGGAGATTCTTCTCCGCTTTATATCGTCGATGGCTTTGAAGTGAGTGATATTGACTACCTTCCTAATTCTGATATTGAATCAGTCGAAGTATTAAAAGATGCTTCTGCATCAGCTATTTATGGTGCTCGTGCTGCCAATGGTGTAGTTTTGGTCACTACAAAATCCGGTAAAGAAGGAAAACCAGTTATTACTTATAACGGCTCTGCCACTTATCGTAACATTCCTAAAAAACTGGATATGTTGAGCACATATGAATTTGCCGCATTACAAGTAGAACTCAATCCGACTAAATACGGAACAACCTACTTTCAGGAAGGAAATGATGCTGACGGAGTACCTTATCGTCATCAAACTCTGGAAGATTATCTAACCGATCCGGGAATTGACTGGCAGGGTGAATCGTTCAAGCCGACTTGGTCTCAGAACCACGATTTCAGTATCAGTGGCGGTACAAAAGAAACTAAGTATGCTGCCTCCTTCTCACATTTCGATGAAAATGGTATCTTCACAAACAGCGGTTATAAAAAGAATGCAGGTAAATTGCGTATCAACCAAAAGATTAATAAATTCATTACCTTCGATGCCACTATCAATTACGCAAATACTGTGAAAGAAGGTATCGGTACTTCAGGTACCGGAGGAACACTGAATATGCTATCTAATATTCTGCGCTTCCGTCCTACCGGAGGTAACAGCGTTACAAACGATGAACTTCTGAATTCTGTATTCGACCCATTGGAACTAAGCGAGAACACAACTTACTCACAAATTAACCCGATCAAACAGGCTGAAGCTGTAAAAGACCGGAGACAATCTGAGTTGTGGGGAGCCAATGCCTCATTGACTGTCCAATTGATGAAAGATCTTACGTTCAAAGCATCTGCCACCTACAATACAACGAATACAAGAAGGGATATCTTCTATGGTGAAGACTCCAGCCAGGCATACCGTAGCGGTGGTGTTTATGGTTCTACACAAATGCAGAAAGACTTGCGTTGGCAGAGCAGTAATACATTGACTTACAGAAAGAAGATCAATAAGAAAAATACATTTGATGTCATGTTAGGACACGAATTCGCATTCAGGAGTTCAGAACTTCTGTATGGACAAGCTAAAGACTTCCCATTCGCAAATCTCGGTAACGACAATTTAGGAATAGGAGCTACTCCTAGTAGTGTATCTACTTCCAGAAGTGACAAGAAACTGTTATCCTACTTTGCAAGAGGTAATTACAATTTCGATAACCGTTACCTGTTCACTGCTACCGTTCGTGCTGACGGCTCTACGGTATTCTCTGCAAAAAACAAATGGGGATATTTCCCGTCATTCTCTGCTGCATGGCGTGTATCGGAAGAAAAATTCATGAAGAACATTACTCCGGTATCAAATCTTAAACTCCGTCTCGGATGGGGTACAGTAGGAAATGACCGTATCACCAACTATCTGTCTATGGATTTGTATACATCGAGCAAATATGGACTGGGACAACAAATGGTAACTGTACTGAATCCGAAACAACTGGCTAACAAAGACCTGAAATGGGAAGGTTCTACTACTGCCAACTTAGGTATTGATGTGGGTCTTTTCCAGAATCGCCTGAATCTGACAGCGGATTTCTTCTTAAAGAACACCAAAGACCTGTTGCTTGAACAAAAACTTGCTTATGTAACCGGATTCAACTCACAATGGCAAAATATCGGTAAAATTGAAAATAAAGGTATCGAATTGAATATCAATTCTACTAATATTCAAACCCGCAATTTTTTATGGCAGACAGATTTCAATATTTCATTCATCAAGAATACATTGAAAGCGTTACAAGATGGAACATCATACATACAGTCGGCTACTAAGTTCAACAGTAATTTCAACGGAAATGACTATATCTCAATCGTAGGATCTTCTCTTGGACAGATGTATGGATATGTTTTTGACGGTGTATACCAAACTTCTGACTTCAACATGCTCCCTAATGGTACTATGCAACTGAAGCCCGGAGTGGCAGACATCAGCAAACATGCAGGAAAAACAGCAGTACCGGGTATGGTGAAATATAAAGATATAGACGGAGACGGTATCATTACGCCTGACGATCGTACTACCATCGGAAATGGCCAGCCAGACTGGTATGGAGGTATCACCAACACTTTCAATTATAAAAATATTGATTTTAGTTTCATGTTCCAGTTCCAGTATGGCAATGACGTTTATAATGCGACACGTATGTTTAATACACAATCGCAAGACGAACGCAGTAACCAATTGGCTGAAGTTGCCGACCGGTGGACTCCGACAAACGCTTCTAATCGCGTGCCTTCTGCGAAAGGGTATGTGAAGTATGAATTATACTCACGCTTTGTTGAAGACGGTTCGTTCCTCCGCTTAAAAAATGTAACTTTAGGATATACACTTCCCAACAAGTGGACCAAGAAAGCATATATCAACCGCCTACGTGTGTATGGTACGGCCCAGAATTTATTCTGCCTGACTAAATATAGTGGTTATGATCCGGAAGTGAATATGAAAAGCAGCCCGCTCATGCCAGGATTCGACTGGGGTGCTTATCCAAAAAGTAGAGTATTTACATTTGGCGTAGAAGTTCAATTCTAAACAAAAAAGACAATGAAAAAATTCAAATACTACTTATGCACATTAGCCTGTGCAATCACCGTTTCATCTTGCTCGTTAGATGAAACCAGCTATACAGAAATTGAGAAAGGAAACTACATGAAGAATGCAGCAGAAGCTGAGAATGTGCTTCTGGGTGTATATCGTGACATGGTTCAGGATGGTATTTACGGTTTCCACTTATCCTTGTATTTTACTATTCCCAGTGATATAGCCAAAGTAACGGGTAATAGTACTGACGGACTCCGTCTGATTCCTTCTAATGCTTATACCAGTTCACAGACCGAAATCGCAACGACATGGGCTAACCTGTACAGTGCTATCTATGATGCGAACGATTTTATCGAAACACTGGGACAAAAAATAGGAACCTATGACGAAGGCAACTACAAGAAAGCAGCTGTTTATATGGCAGAGGCGCGTTGTCTGCGTGCCATGTACTATTTCGAGTTAGTACGCTGGTTCGGAAATGTAGCATTGATTACCAATACGGCTCAATCCCGTCAGCATCCATCTACCTTCACACAAGCTGATCCGGCAGATGTATACAAATTTATAGAAGCAGATTTGCAATATGCCATCGACAACCTGCCTTATGCAGTAGATGATAATATACGTTCCGACAACAGTTTCCGTCTCTCCAAAGGCGCCGCACTCGGATTGTTGACTAAAGTATATGCTACTTGGGCAGGCTACCCTGTACATGATACAAGCAAATGGGAAAATGCAGCGAAGACTGCTAAAATTCTGGTCGAATCGGACAAACATCATCTGCTTTCCGACTTCGAACAATTATGGAAGAACACTTGTAATGGCGTTTGGGATGGAGACGAGAGTCTGATCGAAGTAAGTTTTTATGCTCCAACTGTTACCGGAGTATCAGCTAATGACCCTTGTGGACGTATTGGCAAATGGAACGGTGTACAGGCAAGCGGTATCAGAAGCGTTCGTAATGCCGGTAACTGGCGTGTTATCCCAACTTTCCTGCGTGACTGGAAAGATCGTGAAAGCGATAACAGATGGAAGTATTCTTTTGCTGATTACAAATATGGTAAAAACACCGAAACCGGTGAAGACGGAGTCAAGCTCGTAATCAATACTAGCGGCAATATTGAAGACGCTATTAAAGACGACGCAACAGACGCATTAAAGAAAGCGTATATCGATAACGTATGCCCGAGAAAATGGGATACAGAAGAATATGTGAACAGTGCCAACTACTTGGTTGATGCCAATCTTTCCAACATTAACTGGTACATATTGCGTTATGCCGATGTATTGCTTTTATATGCCGAAGCTTTGAATGAATGGAAACAAGGACCGACCGATGAAGCGTATAAAGCTATCAATATGGTACGCAGACGCGGCTTTGGTCTTCCGGTAGAAACCGACAACAGTGCTTCAGACTTATCCGGAATGTCTTATACCGAATTCCAGCAAGCTGTACGTAATGAACGAGCTTACGAACTGGCATTTGAAGGACATCGCCGACAAGATCTGGTACGCTGGGGAATCTATTATGAAAGTATCAGAAAAACATCTCAAGATTTAGTGGATTGGTATAGTGGCGGTTACGGATATTATGTTTGTGTCGATTATACCAAAAAGAACAAGAATGAGCTACTCCCCATACCACAACAGGAAATGGATATATGTACTCAATTTGATCAAAACCCGGGATGGTAAATAACCTCACCATAATATAATATGAAAGCGTTACCGAAGAAATCCCCTTTCTTTCGTAACGCTTTTATTTAATCATTCAGTCCACAGATTTCTATATACCATGAAAAAGAATATTAGCACAGCCATTCTTCTGATATCTTTAGCTATCAGCCAATCAGCATTCTCTCAAATCTATTCATTTGAGAATGGAATAGTACCCGAAGATTGGAAAGCGGATAAAGGGACGCTCAGCATCTCCTCCGAAAAATATAAGTCAGGTACTCAGTCACTCCAAATCAATTGGAAACAAGGAGATATCCTTACCATCCCCTCACCTGCCGGTATTTCCGAAGCATGCAAAAGTAAAAATGGAGGTATGAATGTATGGATTTATAATGAATCCCCCATCAAAGAAAAGATAGTCTTTTCTTTCAGAAATGAGGCTGAAAAAGAAGTATGCCAACTCCCCTTTCTACTCAATTTTAAAGGTTGGCGATGCATTTGGGCTAAATTTCAAGGAGACATGAATATGCCATCTAAAAGTAGTATTCAGTCTGTCGAAATACAATTTCCGCAACATACCAGAAAAGGAGTCACTTACATCGACCTTTTAGAATTTACACCTAAAGTTTCCTGGCAGAATATGTCAGATGCACAATATAAAGTGAACCGTACTGACTACAGCTTAATTCCCGACTTTACAGGCTATAGAAATGCTATTCCAAAAGTAGAAAAAGTAATCACAGATAAAGATGATCAGATTACGGTAATTACAAACAGACTAACAGCATGGTATCTTGGCAGCGAACAGCAATCATCCGAAAAGTGGGTGAAAATGAGAAGAGAAAATGAAAAGGTATTTATTCAAAATGGCCTGAAAGCTGCTCAAAAGATTAAAATACAATATAATGAAGATCGTACTCCTAAGGGAGAGCCATTATTTCCAATGGGTGCACCCAGTACCATAGATGGAATAGAAGCCAAGAAATTCAGAACAATCAACGAAAACATCTTGCTCCCGTTAGCACTGGATTACCGTAAAAATAAAAATGCCCAAAGTCTTAAAAAAGCACTTTATATTTATGACTGGTTCAACGACCAAGGTTGGGCAGACGGTAGCAGCATGGGAACCTTATGTTTTGAAAAGCTGAGAAGTTCGGGCTATTTTCATTCATTCTTCCTGCTGAAAGATCAATTATCTCCTGAACAATTAGAGCGTGAACTTCAGTCACTAAACTGGTTTACCATGTTCGAAATATGCTATCAACTTCCTTCGCACCCGGGCGAAGTAGCAGACAACCTACGCGCGCTGGCTATTCCCAAACTAATATATGCTCTATCACAAAACAAAATACAAGAAAGAGAAGTTGCCCTGACCGCATTCAAGCATTATATGGATAACGCATTAGGTATTGCACCGGGATTCTTCGGAACGTTCAAAGCCGATTTCTCCGGCTATCACCACAGAGGGCCTTATAATAGCGCCTATTACCCTCATGCACTTTACGCAGGTGCATTAATCGCCTATTTGTTACACGATACTCCTTATGCACTGTCTGAAACGACCTTGCATAATCTGAAACAAGGATTATTGACTTTCCGTTTCTTTTGTGCCGGTCTGGATGTACCTGCCGGAACAGTCGGACGCTTTCCGAAAGGACAACAGATTCTAGAGACTTTGTTACCAGCATTTGCCTATACCGCTCTGTCATTTAAAGAACCGGATAAAGAATTGACCGCCGCTTTTAAAGGAATACTGGAATCCAGTGATAATAAACAGGCCATTACAGAATACATCAGCAATGTGAACTCCAATCTGGCATATACCAGCACCGTAGGAGAAATTGAGTTAATGGCTCAATTGGCATCAACTTCCATTACCAAAGAAAAACCTGTCACCGGTACACTCTTTATGCCTTATTCCGGATTATTGGTTGCCAAAGACAGTCTTTTCCATTTTAATATCAAGGGATTCAGCCGCTATATATGGGACTTTGAATCTTCTGCTACAGAAAATACCAAAGGACGTTATCTGGCATATGGTCAAATAGAATATTTTGACTTTAAAAACAGACACAAATCCTTTAACCCGCAAGAGCTTGACTTTGACTGGAATTATATTCCGGGAGCTACTACTAAAGTATTACCTGATAAAATATTACAAGATAAAGGTGGTTCCAGTTCCGGACATCGCAATTTCTCTGATGAAACATTCTTAACAGGGGTATATGCTTCTGATAAAAACGCCATGTTTTCTTTCAAAATGCACGACATCACATATGATCAATCATTCCGTGCCAACAAATCTGTATTTGTATTCGAAGATTTTCTGTTTTGCCTGGGCTCGGATATCCAAACCAAAGATAAAAGATATCCGACCGTGACTACATTGTTTCAGTCATTCAGCAGAAATACCGGTGAAGAAAGAATACCGGAAGGATATATCCTGACAGACGCTTCACTCATGTATGCAGTTAAAGGAGGAGCCGTCCGAACATCTTGTGAGGGATCACATACACGAGCTTATATAGAACACGGGAATGCTCCGGAAGCAGCTAAATATCATTATTATATACTCAAAAATAAAAACAACGTATTAGCCCGTCAGTTATTGTCCAATGAGAGTCCGATAGAAGTGATAGCTCAAGATAATGATGCGCATATCGTTACTCATAAAACGAAAGAAATCACATGCGGCGCTCTCTTCAATGCACAGAAGACGTATGATGGGCAACTGGTTTCTCAAGTGAATATTCCGCTTTCTTATATACTGGAAAAGCAGAAAGACAATTCATTTAAACTCTCTGTCTATAAACCGGATATGAGAAGAATATCTCATGCACATATGGGGCTACTGACGGAAGAGGACGTGATACAACAAGAGAAGCCTTATGATACCCGGCTGACAATCAATGGACTATACAATGTGAAAAGTCCTCAAAAACCAGTGGAAGTATCCCTCGACAGGGAAAAGGATAAAACCTATATTACCATTTCTACTATCCGTGGGGAAAACTATACGCTTTTATTACAACAAGCTGATAATTAATATGAAGAATAGATTAATAACATTGTTTATTGTTTCCCTTGGCATAGCAGGTACCAATGCTCAAAACCATCTGACACTCTGGTATAAGTCTCCTGCAAAAGCATGGGAAGAGGCATTGCCTGTAGGAAACGGACGTCTGGGAGCTATGATTTTTGGAGATACTCAAAAAGAGAGAATACAATTCAATGAGAATACTCTTTATAGCGGAGAACCGGAAGCGCCCAAAAACATAAATATAGTACCTGATCTTGCTCATATACGCCAGTTACTTGGTGAAGGAAAAAATGCAGAAGCAGGCACCATCATGCAAGAAAAATGGATTGGCAGGCTGAATGAAGCTTACCAACCTTTTGGAGATTTGTATATCGACTTTGATTCCAAAGAAGCTGTTACAGATTATATGCACTCGCTGGATATGGAAAATGCAGTGGTTACAACTTCTTATAAACAAAACGGCGTAGACATAAGCAGAGAAGTTTTTGCATCCTATCCGGCACAAGCTATTGTCATACATTTGAAGTCTTCCAAACCTGTTTTAAATTTCACCGCCTATCTGGCTTCACCACATCCTGTAACCAAGGAGTCCGATTCGCAAGTAGTTTATCTGAAGGGACAGGCACCTGCACATGCCCAGCGGAGAGACACAGACCACATGAAACGCTTTAACACTCAACGTTTGCATCCGGAATACTTTGATGCTTCAGGACACATCATACAGAAAAAACAAGTGATTTATGGAAACGAAATGGATGGAAAAGGCACTTTTTTTGAAGCATGTCTACTTCCAACCCATAAAGGCGGACAATTGTCCATTTCAGACAATCAGATCACTGCCCGGAATTGCAGCGAAGTGACTCTCATGTTGTATGCAGCCACCAGTTATAACGGACCACGTAAAAGTCCGAGCAAAGAAGGAAAAAATCCGCATCAGGCGATCATGAACTATCGGAGAATCAGTGAGGGAGAAACCTACAAAGAATTAAAGAGGCAACACACCACCGACTATCAGGCTTTATTCAACCGAGTATCTTTCGATCTTCCTGCGAATAAACAGCAAAAAGAATTACCTACAGACGAACGATTAAAAAGATTCAAAGATGAAGAAGACCAGGCACTGATCGCACAATTATTTCAGTTTGGACGCTATTTAATGATAGCCGGCTCCCGGGGTGAAGGTCAGCCCTTAAATCTGCAAGGTCTATGGAATGACCAGATATTGCCTCCATGGAACTCAGGCTACACTTTAAATATCAACCTGGAAATGAATTATTGGCCGGCAGAGGTCACTAATCTATCAGAATGCCACCAACCTTTATTCAAACTTATTGAAGAGATAGCAGATAAGGGAAAAGATCTTGCGCGTGATATGTACGGTCTGAACGGCTGGGCTATTCATCATAATATATCTATTTGGAGAGAAGCATATCCGTCAGATGGATTTGTATACTGGTTTTTCTGGAATATGTCCGGTCCATGGTTATGTAATCATCTGTGGGAACACTATTTATTTACTAAAGACGCCAATTTCCTGAAGAAATACTATCCGATACTTAAAGGCGCGGCCACTTTCTGTTCCGAATGGTTAGTCGAGAACAGCAAAGGTGAACTGGTAACCCCTGTCAGCACTTCTCCCGAGAATGCTTATCTCATGGGCGACCATACTCCGGCATCCGTTTGTGAAGGAAGTACAATGGATATAGCCATTATCCGCTCTTTATTTTCAAATACCATTCAAGCGGCAGAAATACTTCAGACCGATATGGATTTCCGTTCTGAGCTAATCAAGAAAAGGAATAAACTGAAAAAATACCAGATCGGCAGTAAGGGACAACTACTGGAGTGGGATAAAGAATACAAAGAAAGTGAGCCACAACACCGCCACGTATCCCATCTCTTTGGATTGTATCCGGGATGTGATATTACAGATAGTACTCCAGAAGTATTTAAAGCAGCACGAAAATCTCTGGATGACCGTGGAAATAAAACTACAGGATGGAGTATGGCATGGAAAATCTCTCTTTGGTCACGTCTATACGATTCTTCGAATGCTTATGAAGCATTGAGTAATCTTATCAATTACATTGACCCTCATATGAAAGCTGAAAATCGGGGTGGACTATACCGCAATTTATTGAATGCGCTTCCTTTTCAAATTGACGGGAATTTCGGGGCAACTGCCGGTATTACGGAAATGTTATTGCAAAGTCATAAAGGAAATATCCATCTGCTTCCGGCCTTGCCTTCAACCTGGAAAGAAGGAAATATCAAAGGACTCAAAGCAAGAGGTGGATTTACTGTAGATATGGAATGGAAAGAAGGAAAAATAACAGTTGCAAACATCACCAGTCCATATGAACAGACCGTCGAAATTGTTTATAATAACAGTATAAAAAAGACTCATTTCAATGCAGGAGAAAGAAAAAAGATCTCATTTTAAATAATCGAGAACAAGGCCATAGCCCCCTTGAAAAGGGTATACTTGACAAATTTAATAGTTTTTTCAACAAAACTAATAGTCGTAAATCTGTTTCAATGTCCTTTTCAACATTCGTATCATTTTAAATTAAATAGATCACCTACTTTTGCATCAGTTACAAAACTTCTAAAAACAATCACTTAAAATGAATAACATGAAAAAGAAACTTGTTCTCTTTGCTTCAGTTGCCATCGCACTTGCGTCGTGCCAAACAACTCCAAAGGAAGACTACAGTTGGATTAAAAAAGGGTTGGATGTAGCTTCTGCCCAATTACACCTTACAGCAGAAGAAATCGACGGAACAGGTCAGCTTCCACGCTCTATCCGTACAGGATATGATATGGATTTTCTATGCCGTCAATTAGAAAGAGATCCATCTACCTTTCAAGACTCACTCCGCCCGCAACCCACTCCCGAACAAATGGGCAAACGTCGTTTATGTGTAGTATACGACTGGACAAGCGGTTTCTTTCCGGGTTCACTGTGGTATGCCTACGAGCTGACAGGAAACGATACGCTGAAAGCAGATGCCATTCAATATACTAATCTTCTGAATCCGGTACGCTACTATAAAGGCACACATGACCTGGGTTTCATGATCAACTGCAGCTACGGCAATGCCGAACGTCTGGCTCCGAATGATACTATTAAAGCTGTCATGAAAGAAACAGCGGACAATCTTTGCGGACGCTTCAATGATTCTATCGGTACTATCCGCTCTTGGGATTTCGGAAGCTGGAACTTCCCGGTAATCATCGACAATATGATGAACCTTGACCTTCTGTTTACTGTAAGCAAATGGACCGGTGACAACAAATACAAAGATATTGCCATCAAACACGCTGTCACTACGATGAACAATCATTTCCGTCCTGATTATACTTGTTGGCACGTAGTCAGCTACAACAATGACGGTACGGTAGAGCGTAAACAAACTCACCAAGGAAAAAATGACGATTCTTCCTGGTCGCGCGGACAGGCTTGGGCTGTATACGGATATACTTCCTGCTACCGTGAAACAAATGATACCACTTTCTTAAACTTTGCAGTGAACATTGCTGACATGATTATGGAACGTGTAAAAACAGACGATGCCATTCCTTACTGGGATTATGACGCTCCAGTTACCGAAGAGACTCCTCGTGATGCTTCAGCTGCTGCTGTAACCGCTGCCGGATTCATTGAACTGAGTACAATGGTTCCCGATGGAAAGAAATACCTGGATTACGCAGAAAAGATACTAAAGAGTTTATCCAGCGATGCATATCTTGCCAAAGCAGGTGAAAATCAAGGATTCATTCTGTTGCACTCTGTAGGTTCATTGCCTAACGGCTCTGAAATAGATACTCCATTGAACTATGCTGACTATTACTATCTGGAAGCATTGAAGAGATTCATGGACCTGAAAGGTATCAATTACCAAAACATCTAATCAATAAAACCATCATTCTGATTATATCATGAATAAAACTATCAAATATATTGTCCTGCTGGCATTTGCATGTTTTGTAGGCAAGGGGTATGCACAAGAATTGAAAAGCGAAGTATTCTCGCTTCTCAATCTGGATTATCCGGGATTGGAGAAAGTAAAGGCATTGCACCAGGAAGGTAAAGATGAAGATGCCGCCAAAGCATTGCTCGACTATTATCGTGCCCGCACGAATGTGAAGACTCCGGACATCAATCTGAAAAATATCACCATTGGCAAGGAAGAACAAAAATGGGCGGATGACGGATTGCAGCACACATTCTTTGTACACAAAGGCTATCAGCCTTCGTATAACTACGGAGAAGATATCAACTGGCAATACTGGCCGGTGAAAGATAACGAACTTCGTTGGCAACTCCACCGTCACAAATGGTTTACTCCGATGGGTAAAGCATATCGCGTATCCGGTGATGAAAAATATGCCAAAGAATGGGCGCACCAATACATCGACTGGATCAAGAAAAATCCGTTGGTTAAAATGGATAAGAAAGAATATGAACTGGTAAGCGACGGAAAAATCAAAGGTGAACTGGAAAATGTACGTTTTGCATGGCGTCCACTGGAAGTCAGCAATCGTCTGCAAGACCAGACTTCACAATTCCAGCTGTTCCTCCCCTCTCCTTCTTTCACGCCGGACTTCTTAACCGAATTCCTTGTGAACTATCACAAACATGCCGTACACATTCTGGGTAACTACTCGGATCAGGGCAACCACCTGTTATTTGAAGCTCAGCGTATGATCTATGCAGGTGCATTCTTCCCTGAGTTTAAAGATGCCCCGGCATGGAGAAAAAGTGGTATCGATATTCTGAATCGTGAGGTTAACGTTCAGGTATATAATGACGGCGGACAGTTCGAACTCGACCCACACTACCATCTGGCAGCAATCAATATTTTCTGCAAAGCTCTGGGTATTGCGGATGTTAATGGATTCCGTAACGAATTCCCGCAAGACTATCTGGATACAATCGAAAAGATGATCATGTTCTATGCCAACATCTCTTTCCCCGATTATACTAACCCATGTTTCAGCGATGCCAAACTGACCAATAAAAAAGAGATGTTGGGTAACTACCGTTCATGGAGTAAACTGTTCCCTGAAAACCAGGCTATCAAGTATTTTGCAACAGAAGGTAAAGAAGGCGCATTGCCTGATTATATGTCGAAAGGTTTCTTGAAATCAGGTTTCTTCGTTTTCCGCAATTCTTGGGGAACGGACGCTACACAAATGGTAGTGAAAGCCGGTCCTAAAGCCTTCTGGCACTGCCAGCCGGATAACGGTACATTCGAGCTGTGGTTCAACGGTAAAAACCTTTTCCCTGACTCAGGTTCATATGTGTATGCAGGCGAAGGTGAAGTGATGGAACAACGCAACTGGCATCGTCAAACTGCCGTACACAATACTGTGACATTAAATAACAAGAATCTGGAAACGACAGAATCCGTGACTAAATTGTGGCAGCCGGAAGGCAATATCCAAACATTGGTTACAGAAAATCCCGGCTATAAAAACCTAAAACACCGCCGTTCTGTATTCTTCGTTGACAATACTTATTTTGTTATCGTAGACGAGGTGGCCGGTAGCGCCAAAGGTTCTGTCAACCTACACTATCAGATGCCTAAGGGAGAAATAGCCAACAGTCGCGAAGACATGACCTTCCTTACCCAATTTGAAGATGGAAGCAACATGAAACTGCAATGCTTCGGCCCTACCGGCATGACTTTGAAAAAAGAACCGGGATGGTGTTCCACTGCATACCGCAAACGTTACAAACGTATGAACGTTTCATTCAATGTGAAAAAAGAGAATGATGACGCAGTACGTTATATCACCATAATCTATCCAGTCAAGAAAAGCGCAGATGCCCCTAAATTTGCCGCTAAATTCAAGAACAAAACATTCAATGAAAACGGATTGGAAGTAGAAGTGAAAGTAAACGGAAAGAAACAGTCATTAAAGTATAATTTATAATATAGCGACCAGCGAGCCTCCGAAGCCTTTTTCCGTAGCAGGCATATATATCCATACGGAAATCAGGCTCCAGTGTCTCGCTGGTTATCACTGTAATCTGATAGTATTTCTATTATGAAAAACAATACCTCCACTTTACTTCTTCCACTGGCAGCACTGAGCCTTGCTTCCTGTGCCGGCCAAAAGAAAGAAGAAACTAAACGCCCGAATATCATTTTTATGATGACGGACGACCATACCACCCAAGCAATGTCGTGCTATGGAGGAAATCTGATTCAAACTCCCAACATGGACCGTATTGCCAATGAGGGTATCCGTTTTGACAACTGCTATGCAGTGAATGCTCTTTCCGGCCCTTCACGCGCTTGTATCCTCACCGGTAAATTCAGTCACGAAAATGGTTTTACCGATAATGCAAGCACATTCAATGGCGATCAGCAGACATTCCCGAAACTGCTTCAACAATCCGGCTACCAGACTGCAATGATTGGTAAATGGCATCTCATCAGCGAACCTCAAGGATTTGACCATTGGAGTATCCTGAGCGGTCAGCATGAACAAGGTGACTACTATGATCCTGACTTCTGGGAAAATGGAAAACACATAGTAGAAAAAGGATATGCTACGGATATCATCACGGACAAAGCGATTGAGTTTCTTGAAGGTCGTGACAGGAACAAGCCTTTCTGCATGATGTATCACCAGAAAGCGCCACACCGCAACTGGATGCCTGCTCCCCGTCATCTGGGTATATTCAACAACACTACTTTCCCCGAACCGGCCAATCTGTTTGACGATTACGAAGGACGTGGAAGGGCAGCCCGCGAGCAGGATATGTCCATCGAACATACTCTGACAAATGACTGGGACCTGAAACTGTTGACCCGCGAAGAAATGCTGAAAGATACAACCAACCGACTATATAGCGTTTACAAACGTATGCCGATAGAAGTACAGGACAAATGGGACTCTGCTTATGCACAACGCATAGCCGAATATCGCAAAGGTGACCTGAAAGGCAAAGCACTGATCAGTTGGAAATATCAGCAATACATGCGCGACTATCTGGCTACCGTTCTTGCTGTAGACGAGAACATAGGCCGCCTGCTGAACTATCTGGAAAAAACAGGAGAACTGGATAATACCATCATCATCTATACTTCCGACCAAGGCTTCTTCCTTGGCGAGCACGGTTGGTTTGACAAACGTTTCATGTATGAAGAATGTCAGCGCATGCCGCTTATCATTCGCTTTCCAAAAGCAATCAAAGCCGGAAGCACCAGCAATGCTATCAGTATGAATGTGGACTTTGCTCCCACTTTCCTCGACTTTGCCGGAATAGAAATTCCATCGGATATCCAAGGCTCTTCTCTGAAACCAATTCTGGAAAATGAAGGTAAGACTCCGGCAGACTGGCGCAAAGCTGCTTACTACCATTATTATGAGTATCCGGCAGAGCACTCTGTAAAACGTCACTACGGAATCCGTACACAGGACTTCAAACTGATTCATTTCTATAACGATATCGATGAATGGGAAATGTATGATATGAAAGCTGATCCGAGAGAGATGAACAATGTTTTCGGGAAGCCGGAGTATGCTGAGAAACAGAAAGAGTTGATGCGACTACTCGAAGATACTCAGAAACAATATAAAGATACTGATCCGGACGAAAAGGAAACAGAACTTTTCAATGGAGACAGAAGACTAATGAAGAATCGTTAAATAATAAATATAGGCACGAATGTCACGGATTTCACGGTTTTGCTTCGCTTTATCGTGTTCGAGAATCCGTAAAACCAATATCATTTATGCCTAAAAAGTATTATACGAAAGTTTCATTTGAATAGAAAAAGAATTAACCCAAAATAATTATATCATGGACAGAAGAAATTTTATAAAAAGCACTGGTTGGTCTTTTCTAGGACTGGCAGCTTCAGGCAGCCTGCTTGGTTCTTGCTCAACAGGAAGCAAAGAAGCTAAAAAGAGAATGCCATCGGCGAGTAATCTGAAGATGTACTGGGGCGACTTGCACAACCATTGTAATATTACATACGGACACGGTGACATGCGCGATGCTTTCGAAGCAGCCAAAGGACAACTGGATTTTGTAAGCGTGACTCCCCACGCTATGTGGCCCGACATACCCGGTGCAGACGATCCGCGTCTGAAATGGGTGATTGATTATCATACC
Organism: Bacteroides sp. HMSC067B03; assembly: GCF_001811315.1. Classification (NCBI taxonomy): domain Bacteria; kingdom Pseudomonadati; phylum Bacteroidota; class Bacteroidia; order Bacteroidales; family Bacteroidaceae; genus Bacteroides; species Bacteroides sp. HMSC067B03. The sequence continues at coordinate 63,077 of NZ_KV804479.1, forward strand.
GGTGCTTTCAAGCGCCTACGCGAAGGGGGATATGAGAAATACGTAGCTATGACAAATGAATACAATAAAGAAGGCGAATTCCTTGCTTTTGTCGGCTATGAAGCTCACAGTATGGAGCATGGTGACCATGTTGCACTCAACTACGACCTTGACGCACCGCTTGTAGAATGTACTTCTATCGAAGACTGGAAACAAAAAGCCAAAGGGCACAAAGTATTTATCACTCCGCACCACATGGGTTATCAGGGAGGCTATCGCGGTTACAACTGGAAATGCTTTACCGAAGGAGATCAGACTCCTTTCGTAGAAATGTATTCCCGTCATGGTCTGGCAGAAAGTGACCAGGGTGATTATCCGTATCTACATGATATGGGGCCTCGCCAATGGGAAGGAACCATCCAATACGGTCTTGAATTAGGAAATAAGTTCGGAATCATGGCTTCTACGGACCAGCACTCCGGTTATCCTGGAAGTTATGGTGACGGACGTATCGGTGTATTGGCTCCGTCACTGACTCGTGACGCCATTTGGGACGCTCTTCGCACTCGTCACGTATGTGCCGCAACCGGTGATAAGATATTAATAGACTTCCGTCTCAACGATGCTTTTATGGGCGATGTAGTACGTGGCAACAGCCGCCGTATCTATCTGAACGTTGACGGAGAAAGTTGTATCGACTATGTAGATATCGTAAAGAACGGACAGATTCTGGCCCGTATGAATGGTCCATTGACTCCGGTTGCTCCCGAAGGTGACACGGTACGCTGCAAAGTAAAAGTAGACTTCGGTTGGAACCGTGAAGAAAGGTACGTACACTGGCAAGGAAAATTGTCTGTTGACAAAGGACGTATCCTGAGTGTAACCCCATGCTTCCGCGGCGCAGCTTTCACTTCTCCGCAAGAAGGGGAAACAGAATTTCACACTCATGTGAACCGTATTGTATCTGTAGGCGATAAAGAAACGGAACTGGATATGTACAGCAGCAAAAATCCGAATACGACTACCGCCGCCATGCAAGCTGTCATCCTTGAACTGGAAATGCCCAAAGATGGAAAAGTCATTGCCGAATTCAATGGCAAGAAATTTGAACATACATTAGGAGAGTTGCTTGAGGGGTCACGCTCTCACTTCATGATTGGCTGGCTGAGTGAAGCGATTCTTTTCAACCGTGCTATGCCCGAAAGTTGTTTCAAGCTGGAACATTACATGGAAGATAAAGAGCCTCAACGTGATACGGACTATTACTATGTACGTGTTCGTCAACGCGACGGACAATGGGCGTGGAGTTCACCCATCTGGGCAGAAAGAGTATAAGTTGGTATATGAAAGGAAACAGTTGCTTTGTTTGTGCCAAGCCGTTGGCACAGTTGTGTCAAGCCGTTGGCACTACTATGCCAACGCGTTGGCACAAGCGTGCCAATAGGGTGGCACAAACATGGCACAGTATAAACGAATTTAAAGCATACCTGGTTATATGAAAAAAGAATACGCTATAGGAATTGATCTTGGCGGGACTTCTGTGAAATACGCTCTTATTGACAATAACGGCGTATTTCACTTTCAAGGGAAGCTACCGTCGAATGCCGACGTATCAGCCGAAGCTGTCATCGGGCAATTGATCAAGGCAGTCAATGAAGTGAAAAACTTTGCCGAAGCAAAGGGATATACAATAGCCGGTATCGGGATAGGAACACCGGGAATTGTCGATTGTACAAATCGTATCGTATTGGGAGGTGCGGAGAATATTCAAGGTTGGGAAAATCTGAAACTGGCAGACCGGATGGAAAAAGAGAGCGGCCTTCCGACCCAACTGGGAAATGACGCTAATCTGATGGGACTCGGCGAAACAATGTACGGAGCCGGAAACGGAGCCACTCATGTTATCTTTCTGACTGTAGGAACCGGTATCGGTGGCGCAATCGTAATTGACGGCAAGCTTTTCAACGGATATGCCAACAGAGGTACCGAACTGGGACATGTCCCTTTAATAGCCAATGGCGAACCTTGCGCCTGCGGTTCAGCAGGGTGTCTGGAACATTATGCTTCCACTGCTGCACTGGTCCGTCGTTTCAGCAAACGGATAGCCGAAGCCGGCATATCTTATCCGAATGAAGAAATAAACGGAGAATTGATCATCCGTCTCTATAAACAAGGAGATAAGATCGCTGTCGAATCACTGGAAGAACATTGCGATTTTCTCGGACACGGTATTGCCGGATTTATCAATATCTTCAGCCCGCAAAGCGTCGTTATCGGTGGAGGACTGTCTGAAGCCGGAGATTTCTATATTCAGAAAGTAAGTGAGAAAGCCCTCCGTTATGCCATTCCCGACTGTGCCGTAAACACGGAAATTATGGCTGCTTCTTTAGGAAACAAAGCAGGAAGTATCGGAGCGGCATCACTTGTATTTACTCAACTTTCCGCTCCTAACTTAGTCAGATTATAAAGAAAAAACAGGGCTCACCCACTGATCAACAATAGGACCGTCAGCCTGAAAGAACTCTTTCTAAAAAATGATTCTAATGAAACAACGATACTACTTACTCCTATTATTTACAGCACTGCTTTCCGGCACTGGATATGCGCAGAAAAGCGTTATGCATTTAAGTCAATCCACGCTGATGCATGAAGTTCGTGAAACACCTTCTCCATTGGACGGACAACACATTGCTGTCAATCCGCCACGCTTTATGTGGCCGGATAAATTTCCTCATCTCGGAGCCGTACTGGACGGTGTAGAAGAAGAGGACTACAAACCTGAAGTTACTTACCGTATCCGGATCTCACGCGACCCGGAGTTCCAATCAGACGTAATCACCGCCGAGAGAAACTGGGCATTCTTCAACCCTTTCAAACTCTTTGAGAAAGGAAAATGGTATTGGCAACATGCCTATGTAGATAAAGATGGAAAAGAAGAGTGGTCACCTGTCTATCATTTCTATGTAGACGAACAGACACGAACATTCAATCCGCCTTCCTTACAAGAAGTATTGACTAAATTGCCTCAAAGCCACCCACGCATTCTGCTCGATGCGAAAGACTGGGATCATATCATTGAACGGAATAAAAATAATCCGGAAGCACAGCTATATATTCAAAGGGCGCAGGAATGTCTCAACCATCCGTTGAAACACCTGGAAGAAGAAATCGATACGACACAAGTAGTCAAACTGACTAACATTGTACAATACCGTTCTGCCCTGATTCGCGAAAGCCGAAAAATAGTGGACCGTGAAGAAGCAAATATCGAAGCTATGGTACGTGCTTACTTACTGACCAAAGAAGAGATTTACTACAAAGAAGGAATCAAGCGTCTTGCCGAAATCCTTTCATGGAAAAACAGCAAATACTTTGCCGGAGACTTCAACCGTTCAACCATCTTATCTATGAGCACTTCCGCCTATGACGCATGGTATAACTTGCTGACTCCGGAAGAAAAGAAACTGCTATTGAGAACTATCCGAGATAATGGCAAGAAATTCTATCATGAATACGTAAATCATCTTGAAAACCGTATTGCCGACAATCACGTCTGGCAAATGACTTTCCGTATTCTGAATATGGCAGCCTTCGCCACCTATGGAGAATTGCCGATGGCTTCTACTTGGGTAGACTACTGCTACAACGAATGGGTATCACGTCTGCCGGGACTTAACACGGACGGAGGATGGCACAATGGAGATTCTTACTTCCACGTCAATCTTCGTACGTTAATCGAAGTTCCTGCTTTCTACTCACGTATCAGTGGTTTCAACTTTTTTGCCGATCCCTGGTATAATAACAATGCGCTTTATGTAATCTACCACCAGCCTCCGTTCTCCAAATCTGCCGGACATGGTAATTCACACGAGACTAAGATGAAACCCAATGGAACACGGGTAGGCTACGCCGATGCACTGGCACGGGAATGCAACAACCCGTGGGCTGCCGCTTATGCACGTACGATCCTGCAAAAAGAACCGGACATCATGAAAAAGTCTTTCCTTGGAAAATCAGGAGATTTGACCTGGTATCGTTGTACAACCAATAAATCTCTCCCCAAAGAGGAACATTCCCTGGCGGAACTGCCTATGACGAAAGTCTTTAATGAAACCGGAATTGCAACCATGCATACTTCGCTGGGAAATATAGAAGAAAATGCTATGTTATCATTCCGCTCCAGCCCGTACGGTTCTACTTCACATGCACTTGCCAATCAGAACGCATTCAATACCTTCTACGGTGGCAAAGCTATTTTTTATAGTAGCGGACATCGTACCGGATTCACTGACGATCATTGTATGTATTCATACCGGAATACCCGTGCTCATAATAGTATTCTTGTGAACGGAATGACTCAAACTATTGGTACAGAAGGATATGGATGGATTCCACGCTGGTATGAAGGAGAAAAGATTTCGTATATGGCAGGAGATGCTTCCAATGCATATGGAAAAATCACCGCTCCTATCTGGCTGAAACGTGGTGAACTATCAGGTACTCAATATACTCCCGAAAAAGGATGGGATGAGAATAAGCTGGATTATTTCCGTCGCCATATCATCCAGCTAGGGAATACCGGTGTATATGTGATTTACGATGAATTGGAAGGTAAAGAAGCTGTCACGTGGAGTTACCTTCTACATACAGTAGAGCTCCCTATGGAGATGCAGGAACTTGGCAATGAAGTAAAAGTCACAGGAAAGAACAAGGCGGGAGGTATATCTGTCGCGCATCTTTTCAGTTCTGCTAAAACAGAGCAAGCCATTGTAGATACATTCTTCTGTGCTCCGACCAACTGGAAGAATGTAACCAATGCCCAAGGAAAAGCGGTGAAGTATCCTAACCACTGGCACTTCTCCTCCACAACTGTTCCTTGCAAGATTGCCCGTTTCCTTACTGTAATGGATACGCACGGAAATAACCGTCCGGACATGAAAGTCATCCGTAAAGGAAACACAGTACAAGTAGGTGACTGGATAATTACCTGTAATCTGACTGATAAAGGAAAATCAGCTATCAGCGTCACTAATAAAACGGAGAAAGTTTCTCTAAACTATGATGCTGGTAAAAAGGAAGGTGTAACTATTGTAACCGATCAGGTAAATGGCAAACAAGTAAATAAAGTTTTAACAGACTATTTACCGGACTTCGAAATATAATTATCAGTTCTCAATCATTAGCCCCCGATATTTATGGCATGCCAACATATCGGGGGCTATTATTATATATGCAACGATCAAACATTGAATCCTGCAAAAACGTTATATTTGCAGACAGAAATAAAAAAAGAAACAAAAAATGAAGTATATCGGAGCACATGTAAGCGCATCCGGTGGTGTGGAGTTCGCCCCCATTAATGCGCATGAAATAGGAGCAAATGCGTTTGCTCTATTTACCAAAAACCAACGTCAATGGGTGAGCAAGCCTTTGACCGAAGAAAGTATCCAACTTTTCAAAGAGAATTGTGAGAAGTACAATTTTCAGGCGGACTATATTTTACCACACGACAGTTACCTCATTAATCTGGGACATCCCGAAGAGGAAGGACTGGCGAAAAGCCGCGCTGCCTTTTTGGATGAGATGCAACGCTGCGAACAACTAGGTTTGAAACTACTCAATTTCCACCCTGGCAGTTCTCTCAATAAAATAGCGATAGAAGATTGTCTGGCACTTATCGCAGAAAGTATCAATATCACCCTTGAAAAGACTAAAGGAGTAACGGCAGTAATAGAAAACACAGCCGGACAAGGCAGTAATCTGGGAAGCGAGTTCTGGCAACTTAAATATATCATCGACCGGGTAGAAGATAAAAGCCGTGTCGGTATCTGCCTGGATACTTGCCATACATACACGGCAGGGTATGATATCGTAAATGATTATGATAAAGTGTTCGATGAGTTTGAGAAAGAAGTAGGATTCAAGTATTTACGTGGTATGCACCTGAATGATTCTAAAAAAGAATTAGGCAGTCATGTTGATCGCCATGATAACATTGGTAAAGGGTTAATCGGAAGTACGTTCTTTGAAAAATTAATGAAAGATTCAAGGTTCGACAATATGCCGCTTATTCTCGAAACACCTGATGAAAGTAAGTGGGCAGAAGAGATTTCATGGCTGAGAAGCGTTGAATAACAGAGATAACCGATCCCAATTATACAAAGAATATGCCAATAGCCGGAAGTGTATCATTCCGGTTATTGGCATAAATTAGTAACACAAATTCAGTAGATACTTCACTAATAAATATTTGCCATACTGACTAAAGGCTCATAGAGTTTCTCTATATCCTGTGAATCCATCTCTATCTGCACCTGATCGCCCGGCATCAGCCGTTGTCCTTTAGGAGCCCAATTTTTCCGGTCACGATGAACGTTAATAATAACACAACGTTCCGGCAAGCGAAGTTCATCTACTATTTTACCATCCAGATAAGAGCCACTCATGACCTCTACTGATAAAGTATAGCGGGGCTCTTCTTTAAAGGCAGGGGAGTTAATCATATCATCATATAAAATCACATTGAAGGGTTTTATCTGGAGCATCTCCGTGAAATAGTAAGTCAATCCCCCCACGACAATAGATGGATAAAAGACTTCCAGATGTCCCGTTATCTCTGTAATAAGTACGATAGCCGTCAGTGGAGTACGAACTACAGCTACAAGAAAAGCTGACATACAAATTAACATGATATAGCTGATGTTTTCATAAGCAATCACTCCCTGCCGGACCATTATCAAGGCTACGATTTGTCCCAGCAATCCTCCTGTTACCAATGTAGGGATGAAACTTCCTCCCGGCAAACCCGAAGAAAAAGAAAAGATACTGAATACAAAGTGTAGCAACATCATGCCTACAATCCAAAGAATATGTGTATCCGGACTCGTTGCCTGCAAAAGTAAGAATTGCTCTCCTCCACCAGTCAGATTGACTTCGGCCATAGAAATAAGGAAAGCGATAAAAAGGAGATATAGCATCTTCACATACTCCGGATGCTTGATGGCGGGATAAATCCGTTTAACTTGAAGAGTCGTGACGGAAAAGAACTTTCCGAAAACAGACACCACAGCTGCCAACAAGAGAAACAGCTTAACCTGTGACCAGAAAGTCATTCCCGGTACAATGGCATCGATCTGAAAATAAGGGCTGATCGGAAATATCCAACTGGCAACTCCACCCGCCACTACTCCTGCCAAAAGAGTAGTAATGGCTGTCTTTGGAGCATCAAACCGTTCAATAGATTCGATAACGAGTAAAGAAGAAGCCAATGGGGCAGCAAACGCGGCAGCTAGTCCCGCACCGGCACCTGCGGCCAATAACTGTTTTCGTTCACCAGTAAGCACTCTCCCCCATTTAGAGACCAAAAATCCTACATACGAACCAATCTGTACAGAAGGACCTTCGCGTCCTAAAGACAACCCGGTGCTTAACGCAAGTATTCCACCCACGAATTTAGCAACCAGTTCGATGAACGGATGTTTATATGCCACCCTGCCGTTAATTACTCCACGTGTTTGCGGAATGCCTCCACCCGTTATCAAGGGCATCTTCTTCACCAACCATGATACGAATATAAGAATCCCCCACATCAACAGGAATAGAGGAAGATACCAGTACCATTTAGGGTGCGAATTAAAGAAATCATGCCGAAGATTAAAGAAATACTGAAGCATATAATGATAGGGTACAGCAATAAGCCCTGTCAGTAATCCAACAAAGATACTGACAAAGTAAAGCCGCGCATCAATCAATTTAAGCTTAAAGATACGCCAGCGCCCTTTATCTTTTAATTTTTTTATCAGTCGAAACATTCAACAGGGGTTTCATTGTTTTAAATGCATGGATACAACAATGGAAACCCCGTTGAGGTTTTTGAATTTCCTTTAAAATTCAGGTGAATAACGATTTAAATAACATCTATTGTTATCTTCTTCAATGTCCCATCAGATTGAGACGCAATATAACATGTACCATAAAATAAGAACCCAGGGCATTATAATCTACATCACGAATAGCCGAGGGAGTAATGGTACGTACCAATGAAATGTCCTGGTGGAGTATATCATATATTTTAAAACGAATCAATAATTGCTTCTTTTTCAGAAACGCCTTGGAAAGTTGACTATTCCACATAAAGTTCTCGCGTGCATTCCCTTCATAGTCATAACCTTCCCGGATAAAGTAAGTCAGGTCTGTATACAGTTCTACCCCCCAGGGAAGATAAAGCTGCAACTGTGTTCCGATCTGATAATCATAAGTCTCAGTCCTCTTTTCTCCAACATTATTATACGAGCTATTATAAAGCAATCCGGCAAATCCTGTAATCTCTACCTGACGGGTTCGATAAGTTAACTGTAAGCGTTCACGGGCCGTCAAATGCTTTACTGTACTTTTCATTGGTTCCTCTCTATTCAGCGTAGTATATCCATTTTGATTTCGGTATTGTACATAAGAATAGGTGCGGAATATCCAGCTACGATTCCTGAAAGGAGTGTTCAGAGAGAAAGAACCTAAGGCCCGCCAATTACCATTCATATTCATCGGAGTCGTAACACGTCCACCCGTTTCTTCATCATAGGTCACTTGATTGGTTACACTGTTGACTGTATTCTCCACCAAAAGGGAAGCTACAATGTTGCGCTGACGCTTCGTATGATACGAATTGAAGTTTAACGTAAAAGTATTCGTGTATGAGGGCTTCAAAGCAGGATTACCGACACGGATATTCAACGGATTCGTCCGATCTTCCACCGGTTGCAAATCACGGACATTAGGCTGACGTCCTTTTCCCCGATATACTATCTGTAAGCGGGTACGCTTTGAGAATTTATATCGGAAGTTAACCGTAGGAGAGAAATTCAGAACTGATCTCTTCAAAGGCTCTTCCGGGGGATCACTCAATAAAGAATGACTGACCGACTTTTGAGGCTCCAAATCTACGCCTACATTATAATTATACTTCTTACGGGAAGTACGCACAGCCAAGTTGAGCAGATGATTGCTATATTGATTTTCAAACTGATTGCTAGCACTTTCATCATAGTCGGGAGTAAATTCTCCTAAATCCTCATTCCAATCATAAACAAAACGATCCGAATTATTCACCTTATACTGATAACTGTAACGAAGCTGAAGATGATGCATCCAAAGTAACGGTTCTACATATACAAGCTGTACCCTATAATTATATCCGTTGATATCATCTTCAATCTTTTGATTCTTACTATCTTCTCTGTCATTTTTAAAGTAATGTGTAGTAGAAAGATTCTTCCTGTCATTAGAAGAAGAATTCGTTCCATAATCTACTTTTAAGGCAACATTCCTTCCTTTCTGGCTAAGTTTACGGCTAAGTTGTAGCATCATTGTCACATTATACTGGGAATTGTGGCTTGAACCGGATGATACTTTCTCATTCAGCAGCACGTCATTCCCCCACCCTTCCTGAAAGCCTTTATTCTCTCTGTCATTGGCAGAGAAACGATATTGAGGACGAAATATCAAGGTAGTTACAGAGTCCATTTTCCATTCGAGGAAAGCATTAGCAACCAGGTTATTATTCTCCGTGCGACTATTATTCGTACTCCGGGTAATTGATTTGTCTTTTCTAATATAATTATCGACGGTGGTACGACTGTCTTCCAAACGGTCTGTTCCGACATATTGGATGTTTGAACGGAGTTTGACACGTTTCCAGTCATAAGTCGCATGCACGCCCAAAGAACGGGATGTAGTCAGTCCCATACGATTGCGGATATTCCCAGTGGAACTTGAAGATTCTTTCTGTATTTCCGAGAATCCCTGATTATTGGTATTATTGAGATTACCGATGACGGTCAACTGAGAATTATCGCGGAAACGATTCAATGTATTCGCCACCTCATAGCGATCCTTACTGCCATATCCACCCATAAAATTCTCAAGCCAACCTTGTTTCATGCCTTTCTTTACCGATAAATCAAGGATCATTTCTTCTTCTCCGTCATCAATACCTGTCAGACGCGCCAAATCCGATTGTCGTTCATAGGCTTTCAGTTTCTCTACCATTTCTACAGGAAGATTCTTTAGTGCAGCTTTCGGGTCATCGGAGAAAAACTCCTTGCCATCTACCAGAATCTTCTTCACTTCCTTGCCGTGAATCAGCAACTTGCCATCTGCATCAATCTCTCCGCCAGGAAGTTGTTTCACTAATTCTTCGAGCATAGCCCCCTCAGGAGTACGGTAAGCAGAAACATTAAACACAGTTGTATCTCCTTCTGTTATTACCATTGGCGCTTGCCCTACTACCACCGTTTCATCCAAAGCATAGCTTTCCGGTGTTAAGGATATATCTCCCAAATGGGCAGAAACAGTCTTTTGAGAATTGAATACAAGCTGATAAACAGGCTTATATCCAACGAAGGAAACATGAAGAAGCAGAGACTTATTTGGAGTCTTTCTTATGAAAGAAAGCTGAAACTTTCCATTTATATCTGTAGCTCCACCCACTAATAATGTGCTGTCCGGTAAAGACAAAAGCCGGATCGTTGCAAACGATACCGGCTGATAGGTTTCAGTATCAACTACCCGCCCGGCAAAGCTCTCTTTGCCGGACTGTGCATAGACAGCCAAACTTATCAGTAACAAGACATAACAACTAATCAAACGATACTGAAAAGAATACATCTGTCTATGCGCTTTTGTGTTGAATCAGTAAAATAAAACTATAATAAACCTAATATCTATTACTTATTCTGACCTTGATGGGGAGCGTGTTGTCTTTGTCTCTGACGATCTCCCTGTCCGGGTTTGTGACCCTGCCCGGGTCTTTGGCCTTTTCTGCGGTCAAATTCTTTTCTGAATTTATTCATATTGCTCTTCTCTTGCTGGTAGATCTTCATAATTTGCTTCTGAGAGAGAATCTTACTGAACTCATTATAATACTTCTCACGGATATCCAGCATTTTACGGCTTTGTGCAAACTGACCTTTCAGCATCTTGGCTATTTCCGCATCAGTCATTACAGGTCTCGGAGTTCCTTTTGCAGTCTTCGCTTCAGTACCTTGAGCGGTTTCTTTTTTCACTCTAGGCTCACGATTCATCATACGGCAATCACGTAACTCCTTCAGATATTTCTCATAAATGGGAGTAAATTTAGCAGCTGTAGCATCATCCAACATGAGTGCTTTCACCATTTGATTGGTCTGCATCTGCATCATTTGTTCCGGTGTAGGACGTTGTTTCTTTTCTTTATTATCCTTTTCCTGAGCGGAAAGAGTCATCTGGCTTCCCATAAACAAAACCGCCAGCACCACATAAATAAATTTAGTCTTCATAATCTTCACTGTTTAATAATTATTGATTGAGTTTTAGTTTAAAAATATATCGTTCTCAGAGAAGCTGACGAGCTCTTCCAGCTCCTCATCTGATAATTCTTTGATCCATTTATCTACCGGATCAGCAGCTACATTATTATTTTCAATAGCGAGTCTGTTCGAAGTAGCCGGAACATCTGTATTCATATAGCGGAGAGACGGAGTAAACAAAATTCCCGCCAAGACCGCTGCAACAGCTATTACAGCAGGGATAATCCTCTTTAGCCGACGGTTTCTTCGTTGTTCGCCAACCGTACGTTCCAAAATCTTATGCTGTGCCTCCTCGAAAAAGTTCTCCGGAGTGCGATAAGGCGTCCGCTTACCAATATTGTCAAAATCAAAATCCTTATCCATGATGTTACCTATTTAATATGTATTCCTTTATTTTATCCTTCGCATAGTGATAATTCACTTTCAAAGTTTCAACCTTGCTATCCAACACACGTGCAATTTCTTCATATTCCAATTCATCGTAATAGCGCAAGTTGAAAACGATCCGCTGCTTTTCCGGCAAAGTCAATATGGCTTCCTGAAATTTCACAGCCAACTCATCTTCGTAGTCTATATAGTCAGAAGCTTTTAGCTTGTTCATCAGTTCTTCCTGAACCTCTTCTGCCGATATTACTTCTTCTTTACGACCATTCAATAACCGAAGACATTCATTAGTTGCAATTCTGTAAATCCATGTACTCAGCGAACTTTCATCCCGAAATTGATCCAAATGACGGAATACACGAATAAAGACTTCCTGCAGCACATCTTCTGCATCTTCATGAGACACCACCATTCTCCGGATATAATTATATATCGGTCCCTGAAAACTGTCCACCAGTAACCTGAATCCCCGTTCGCGATCGGAAGAACAAGCTTTTCGGATTTTATCTTCGTTTATCATCTATTATTTCTGAGCTTTGATTATTAGAACGTCGAAAAGGAACGAAGTTAAATGTGCAAAGAGCGATTTCACATTTATTAATAGAATGGAGAAAATATAGAATAGAGAGAGTGAAGAATAAAAAAACACCTTCATAGTCTTTTTCAAGACTATGAAGGTGCTATTCATCCTTTATATACAAGTTAGTTGCCTTAAAATCACCAGAACTTATTATGTTCTGCACTATATTCAAAGCCAACAGCTTTCAACTGACTGATAATACGTTCTTTACTTACGCCCATATCTTCGCAAAGCTCATCCAGTGAAGAATAACAATCGCGTAACTTCATATTGATGACACTAAACAGCATCATCGGATCTTTAGGTAATTCCATAATTCACAATCTTTTAAACCGAGTGCAAAGTTACAGCAATCTCACCGAATAGCAAAACAAATCAAGGACCGATTTCTTCTATTTTCAAAGAGATTCTCTCAATCAGTTTGCTAAGTTCTTCCTCCAAAGGTATCACATTGAAATCTTTCCAAAAATCTTCGTCATATCTGAAATTCATATCAGAAAAGATAGTACGTGTAGGTAATCTCTCTGCCCGAGGAAATGCAGTCACCTGTTCCGTATCCACTTTGCAAGTGATCATTTCAAACCAAATCTGCATATGTAGACTACCAGACAGCAAGCGCCTTCGTTTCACTCTGAAAGAAAGATCGCCGCGGATATGATGAATATAATAAATTCCTTGCCATGGCTTGTAAGAAATAGTATAAACCACCTTTTGCGGTATCATATTAATACCACGCGTACGCCTTTCTACAAACATTTCCGATGCTTTCTTCACACGTTGAGGATCGACCTCAAAACGAGCTTGCAACAAAGCATTTGTCTCAGCATCAATATACAAATCTCCACAGTAGAGAGGCTCGATTATCTCTTTCTTTTGTTCAAAGTGTATAACATTAACACAGCGATCATCAATGAATGTCACTCCCTGTGAAGTGTAGAGATAGCCGTTATCACCTGCATCAGGTATCAGAAATGAAGGCATATCTTTCATTATATCCATCTGAAAACATGCCTGAATGCCGGACTTTACCTTAACAAGCAGACTGTCCTTAGCTTCCACATTACTCAACCGACTCATCTTTAGCAGCTTTACCTGATCGGAAACAGAAGGGTGAGTAGCGATTTTATAAACTTTAAAGACTGCTTCAGTTAGATTCTGAACCTTATTTTTCAATAGAACCCCTTCACGGTAGAATGTTGTCAGGTAAGTGGGAGAATGAGAATAATTCTGCTCTCTTTGCCGTCCCATTTCCTTCAACAATTTATAAGGATCAACCCATTGAACCACCACTTCCTGCAGAGGGACCACCTTCGGTTCCAAACTCAAAATATTATGCCTTCCTGCCAAAACGGAAACTTCCAAAGTTTGTGAAACATATCCTATATGGGAAAACACGACCGAATCATTTTGCAAAGAATCCGGTAAAGAAAGTCTGAACTCACCTTCCTTATTAGTGACAATACCCACAGATGTCCTCCGAACTCCTACGGATGCAGAAGCGACAGGCATCCCGGTTTCCTTATCCAGCAAAGTTCCTGTAAGCATAATATTTACAGGCTGAGCAGATGCAGGGCCCGCATGCTGCTGTTTAATTTGTGTAAAAGGAGTTATCAGAATATGGGTGCCTATTACTTTAAACTCCAAACTGGTATCTCCTACAATCTCATAAATGGCCTGACGAATAGTTCGTTCTCCTTTTTGTATCTTTACCGTTGCGTCATTATTCACTACCTTGCTATCATAAATAAACAGATAACCCGACTGTTGAGAAATATAGCCTAACAGGGAGTAGACTGTTCCTTTCGTCTTGGGCAGACTGATCATGCTCTCCAGCACATCTTCTCCGGTTGCTCTTAACGTATTCGACACGAAAAAGAGTAAACACAGAATAGCCATATAGCGATAAACCAGCCTCATCTTACTTTTTTAAAAATTATTCTGCCAGCATAAATGTATCTCCCTGTCGTGTACACTTCAAGTTTAGTGCACATGCTATCAGTGTAGCCACCGTCTCTGGAGATTCGTTAGAAAACTCAACTGTCAGCTTTCTTTTTTCAAGTGCAGGAGAAGCTACACGTATCTGTAAACTTCCGGCATTCATATTCATTACTTTCAGAATGTGTTCCAAAGATTCATCCTTAAAACAGACATGTTTCAGATAACGGTTCAACTCTTCCGTATTTTCATTCGCACTAAGTAGCAGTTGCTGCGATTTCAATACCACTGTCTCACCAGCTTTGACATAGCATTCCTTATTCCCTTTTTTTAAGGTTACCCTAACAGTTCCACGTTGTACTGAGAGACGAAACGGAGCATCCTCGACACTCTTCACACTAAAAGCAGTACCCAACACCTCAATCTTCACTTGTTCGGTATCAATCCAAAAGGGTCGTTCCCTGTTCTTCGCCACATCAAAGAAAGCATCTCCCTGTAAACTGACTTCCCGTTTATCGGAAACAAAATGTTCAGGATATCGGATAGAAGTTTCCTTTGCCAAAAATACGACAGAACCATCTTCAAGAGTCGTAACCAATGTAGGAATATCTTGATTTTTCTGTGTAATAAGGCTTGGTAATTCTTCTCTTTGCCCAAATTCCCAATACAGAGTCCCCAAAACAAAACCTACTACTACCGCTGCAACAGCCCCATAGCGTACCCATATCGAAATTTTAGGTTTCCGATGATCTTCAACAAGCAAATGATCTTTGTCCAATCGGTCATACAACTGGTTCCAAGCCTGTTCCGTCTTTATTTTATGAATATCCGTTTTCATCATCTCATTTGAATATAATTTTCTATTTCTTTTCTCAAAGTTCGTAAAGTCTTCGTCATTTCCGCCTCCACCGTTTTAACGGAAAGAGAAAGCAGAAGTGCAATTTCTGCATATTTCTTTCCCTCCTCCCGGTGCATCTTAAAGATTCGCATTCTACGTTCCGGTAATTTTTCAAGGGTACTATTAATCAACTTCTGAAGTTCTTCATATTCCATCTGTTGATGAGGATCTGTAACCTGTTCCGAAGATGGTGCAGTCAATATGGACTCTCTATACCGTTCCTTCACCTCTTCATGTTCACAATATTGAATAGACTGATTACGCGTCGCTCTGTAGAGATAGCTTTTTACAGATTGAAAAATCTGTAATTGTTCCCTATCCTTCCAAAGCACATAAAACAGTTCTTCAACGATTTCCTCAGCTACCTCTATCCGTCCGGTAATGCTTGCCGCATACCAACACAGGGGAGAATAATAACAGCGAAATAATTCCTCAAACGCCTTTATGTCACCTGCTTTTATTTTTGTCAGTATGAGCAGTTCATTCAGCATACTACTATCATTTTACGATTGTTCCCAAATATAAGAAAACAATTCTGATTTTAATTAGATTGCTTTTTCAATTTATCGACAGCATGTTCCAAAGACTCCGTAGGTTCAATGATATTATAATTTCCCCAAAAATCTTCACTCCAGTAGTTTCCTACTTTATCGTAGAAAATCTGATTAGAAGCGAACACTTTATTCCTCGAAATCATTTCGGATGGATTCTCTCTCCTGTCCGTCACCACCATTTCTGATGTTACCGCATAATTCGTAGAGAAAAGTCTCCGTTTCCAGTCACATTTAAAACGAATATCATTTCGGATATAGTTCAGATATGTCCTTCCATCAATCGTTTTATAAGTAATCAGAAAAGATAATTCCTGTGGTTTGAATCTCAACCCAAGTGGCTTTTGATGAAGAATAGCAGCAATCGCCTTCGATTTATTCTGCATATCCAGATCCATTTCGACACATGTAAACGACAGGTTATCACAATCTACATACAATTTTCCATGAAATAACGCATAAGGTAAAAGAACTCTCGGACGGAAATTAATAACATATTGTATCCGGTTATCTATCAGTGCGGATTCACTCATCCAGAACTCATAGTTATTCAGTTCTTCCAGTTCCAGCAAGGCTTCTTTATTCTTCACGATATCCAAAACGACCGATATATTAGGACCACCCATAACCTTTACTGCTAATGTATCACTAGCTTTTTGACTTAACAAACGGCGTCCCTTCAGAACTTGCAATTTATCATCATCCGTAGTACGGTTGGTATATGCCGTTTTCGATACATCAAGTACAGCTTCCGATACACTGATATAACGGCGTCCTTTCTGCACAGTCTCCCGATAAAAACAAGTAAGCATGTTCCGGTTCGCACTATAATTTACCGGAATCTTCTCCATCGCCTTTTCTATGATCGTACGCGGATTATTGGCATAAACTACCACTTCATTCAACTGATTAGTATGAGGAATCATCCAGACCGTCAGTTTTGAGGCATTATGCTTATCCAAAGACACATGACTATTGATATAGCCAATATGAGATATTTCCAGTTCGCGCGGAACCTCCTCTTTTTTTACTTTCAGAGCAAATTCTCCCTCTGCATTTGTCACCGTACCAATATTGCTCCCCTGAACAGATACATTCACGTTTTCAAGCGTTTTTCTATTCTGCTTATCCTTCACCATCCCAACGATCGTGTAATAATCTCCCGCATCTTGCGCCCATATATCAGCATTCCCTATCCATAGAAAAGCTAATAACCATCCAACCCAAAGTATAACAGACTTTTTCATCTTAATAGAGTTTTAAAGTTAATAATTCCTGCTTCTATCAATAAGATCGTTCAAGCCGCCAATACCCTATTGTTTGAAATAAAAAAACAGTATCTTGCCTCGCATACGAAAAATACATTCTCAACAAACAAGAGAAGAAACGCCATCATTCCACTTTGATCTTGCCAGACTCAAATCTAATTGTTAATTATACTTTCATATATATTTCGTATAAAAATAGTTTCTACCTTTGTAGCCGTTATGACGAAATATATATTCTGTATATTATTTGGTATATTTCTGATATGGGGATGCAGTTTAATTCCCGATAAAGAACTACAGGAGTTCCGGACAGAAGCCGGTACTACAGCTATACAATCCCATACCCAACTACAGAATTATAGATCTAAAGCAGTCGTTAAACAATCGGGTAAAGAAAAAAGCTTCTTCCAAGCAGGGAAATATGATGGAAAATATGATTGTAATATTGCTGACGGCATTTTAGGAAACTCACTTTTATCTCGTACCACTTCTGTTTCCAAAATCCTAAGATTCAGCGTTTCTTCCGTCACAATTCGGATACTAAGTTCCTTAAAATATCAATTTCCAAAAGAAAAATGGACTGGTCTCCCCTACTATACAAATCTCACCAAATTCTCATATAGATATTACGTCTATACACTAGGACGAATACTTATTTAATATCTCTTTTCCTTCTATGGGATGAGATGAGTGTATCTTCATGCCCATTTTATCCCTTTATATTCAAGGTAAGAAAGCAAGAAGAGTCTTTTCCATTACCGGGAATATGCATACGATTTCTCTTTTACATATTAATAACTGATATATAATGGAATTTATATTAGACTTTATTCTCCACATTGATCAATACATGATTAGTATAGTGCAGGATTACCATACTTGGGCATACGCTATCCTATTCATTATTATATTTTGCGAAACCGGGCTTGTACTCACCCCCTTTCTTCCTGGTGATTCTTTACTTTTCGTTGCAGGAGCCATTTCCGCATTACCCAGTATGTCGATCGATATCCATATTCTTGTTTTAATCTTATTTGCAGCAGCCGTATTAGGTGACTCCTGCAACTACATGATCGGACATTTTTTCGGACGCAAACTTTTTCATAATCCCAACTCCAGGATATTCAAACAAAGTTATCTTGATAAAACGCATGAATTTTATAAAAAATATGGTGGGAAAACGATTATTCTCGCCCGCTTTGTGCCTATCGTCCGCACTTTTGCTCCATTTGTAGCCGGAATGGGAAAAATGCATTACTATTACTTTATGATCTACAATCTGACAGGTGGGGCCATATGGGTAGTTTTATTTTGCTATGCAGGCTACTTCTTTGGCGATCTGCCGTTCGTACAGGAAAATCTTAAACTCTTGATTATCGCTATTATATTTATTTCAATATTACCTGCAATAATAGAAGTATTACGAGCGAAGTTAGGATCGAAGCAATAAAAAACTTTATTTATTTGTTTATTAATAACAACGACCATCAAATTAAACATCTCAAAAACAATTTAATGTACTCATATTTATGAAAAATTCTTTTTTTAGTAAATTCACGCCCAAAGAACCAAAGTTCTTTCCTCTGCTGAAGCAGTTATCAGATGTTTTATCTGCCTCATCCGTTCTACTTGTAGAAAGTCTGCAACATGATCTACCAACAGAAAGAGCTGACTACTACAAGCAAATAAAAGATATGGAACGCGAAGGCGACCGGTTGACTCATTTAATCTTTGATGAGTTAAGCACCACATTCATCACTCCCTTCGACCGTGAAGATATCCACGATCTGGCTTCCTGTATGGACGATGTTATTGACGGAATCAACAGTAGCGCCAAACGAATTGTAATCTATAATCCTCGCCCCATTTCTGAAAGTGGAAAAGAACTGAGCCGTCTGATTCATGAAGAGGCGATTAATATAGGTAAAGCTATGGATGAACTGGAAACCTTCCGCAAAAATCCAAAACCGTTACGCGAGTACTGCTCTAGATTACATGATATAGAGAATCAGGCGGACGATGTTTACGAACTCTTTATCACTAAACTCTTTGAAGAAGAAAAAGACTGTATCGAACTGATTAAGATTAAAGAGATCATGCATGAGCTGGAAAAGACAACCGATGCAGCTGAACATGTAGGCAAAATATTGAAAAACCTGATCGTAAAGTATTCATAAAATCAGAGCAAGACACATGGAATTATTAGTGATTATCATTATACTGGCTCTGATATTCGATTATATCAACGGCTTTCATGATGCGGCAAATTCGATAGCTACCATCGTATCAACCAAAGTACTGACTCCTTTCCAAGCAGTATTATGGGCAGCATTCTTTAACTTCGTTGCGTTTTTCATAGCCAAATATATTATAGGGGGCTTTGGTATAGCAAACACTGTGTCAAAAACGGTTGTAGAGCAATATATCACACTGCCTATCATTCTGGCAGGTATCATTGCCGCTATTTCCTGGAACCTGATTACTTGGTGGAAAGGTATTCCATCTTCCTCTTCCCATACGCTTATCGGTGGTTTTGCAGGAGCTGCCATCATGGCAAATGGTTTTGAAGCTATCCAACTCAACATCATTCTTAAAATCGCAGCTTTTATCTTTCTGGCTCCATTCATAGGTATGGTTATCGCTTTTGGATTCACTCTGCTTGTACTCTATATCTGCCGACGTGCCAATCCGCATACTGCGGAAATGTGGTTCAAAAGATTACAGTTGGTTTCTTCGGCCATGTTCAGTGTGGGACATGGCTTGAATGATTCCCAAAAGGTAATGGGTATTATCGCCGCCGCAATGATAGCCGCTCACTCCATGGGTTTAGGAATCGGTATAAACAGCATTTCTGATCTACCGGACTGGGTAGCGTTCTCCTGTTTTACAGCTATCTCACTGGGAACCATGTCCGGAGGATGGAAAATTGTAAAAACAATGGGAACGAGAATTACCAAAGTAACTCCATTGGAAGGTATGATTGCTGAAACTGCAGGAGCTTTTACACTTTATATCACAGAAATGCTGAAAATTCCTGTAAGCACGACTCATACGATCACCGGAGCAATTATCGGGGTCGGAGCAACCAAACGTTTATCTGCTGTTCGCTGGGGAGTGACTAAAAGCCTCATGACTGCATGGGTGCTTACTATCCCTGTCAGTGGACTCTTGGCTGCAATTGTTTATTTAATAGTATCACTATTTCTGAAATAAAAATCACATATAGGAATTAAAAAAACAAAGAGGTTGTGTCAAAACGCTGGCACAACCTTT